>JACIWR010000510.1 GCA_014360845.1 Anaerolineae bacterium | reverse complement strand
ATTTGAGCTGTTGAATGCGCCGCCTATTTTCTTGAGTAGTGGGAGTAAAACATGACCGTAAACTTGAACGAGATTCGAAACATCGGTATCATTGCGCACATTGATGCGGGCAAGACCACCATCACTGAGCGGATCCTTTACTATACCGGGCGCACGCATCGCCTGGGCAGCGTTGACGAGGGGACCACGGTCACCGATTTCATGCCTCAGGAGCGGGAGCGGGGTATCACTATCCAGGCCGCGGCCATCACCTGTCAGTGGCGAGATCACCAGATCAACATCATTGACACGCCTGGCCACATTGATTTCACTGCCGAGGTCCAGCGCTCCTTGCGAGTTCTGGATGGAGGCGTCGTCGTTTTGGACGGCGTGGCCGGTGTGGAGCCGCAGTCGGAGACGGTGTGGCGTCAGGCGAACCGCTTTGGCGTGCCCCGCATTTGCTTTGTCAACAAAATGGACCGCACCGGTGCCGATTTCTGGCGCACGATTGAATCCATCGTTGAGCGCCTGGGCGCTAATGCGGCGGCGATTCAAATCCCTATCGGCGCAGAAAGCGACTTCCGGGGCGTGGTGGACTTGCTGGAGATGCGGGCTGTCACCTACAACGGTGATGACGGCTCCGAGCAAGTCATCACTGACGTGCCGGCTGAGCTGGCGGAAGTGGTGGCGCGTCATCGTGAGCGTCTGATCGAGCAACTGGCCGACCTCGATGACGAAATCGCTTTGCTGTATCTGGAGGGCGAGGAGATTCCCGTGGAACAGTTGCGCGCTGCCTTGCGCCGCGCTACTCTTCAGGGTGAGATCGTGCCGGTGCTGTGTGGCACGGCGCTGAAGAACAAGGGAGTGCAGTTGCTGTTAGACGCAGTGGTGGACTACCTGCCCTCACCACTGGACGTGCCGGCAGCGAAAGGAGCGGATCCGGAGACGGGGGAGGAAATCACCTGTGCAGCGGACGATTCCCAGCCGGTATCCGCGCTGGTATTCAAGATTGCCACTGACCCCTATGTGGGGCGGCTGGCTTATTTCCGCGTCTACAGCGGGGTGGTGCGCCGTGGACAGACGGTGATCAATGGCCGCACGGGGGATAAGGAACGCATTGGTCGCCTGGTGCGAATGCACGCCGACCACCGCGAGGAAGTGGAAGAGATACGGGCCGGTGACATCGGTGCCGTGTTGGGGCTGAAAACCATCGCCACAGGTGAGACGATAGCTGATCCTGCTCGACCGGTGGTGTTGGAGCGCATCACATTCCCCGCGCCCGTGGTCGAGGTGGCCATCGCGCCCCGTTCCAAAGCGGACCAGGACAAGATGGGCTCGGCTTTGCATCGCCTGGTGGAGGAAGATCCGACGCTGCGCGTGCGCCATGATCCCCAGACGAACGAGACGATCATCGCCGGCATGGGCGAGTTGCACCTGGAGGTGGTAGTGGACCGTCTGCTGCGCGAGTTCAAAGTGGGGGCGCAGGTGGGGCAGCCGAAGGTGGCCTATTGCGAAACCATCACCCAGCCGGTTATCAGTGAAGGACGCTTGGTGAAGCAATCCGGTGGTCATGGGCAGTTTGCTCACGTGGTCGTCGAGCTGGAACCCTTGGAGGCGGGCCAGGGATTCGTCTTCGAGGAAAAGCTGAGGGGAGATAGCATCCCCCGCAGCTACCTGCCGGCCATTGAAGCCGGTATCCGCGATGCGATGGAAAAGGGCGTCCTGGCCGAGCATCCGGTAGTGGATGTCAAGGTAACGGTGGTGGATGGCAAATATCACGAGGTAGACTCCTCGGATATGGCCTTCCGTACGGCAGCGGCTATGGCCTTCCGTGAGGGGATGAAGAAAGCCAATCCTGTGCTTTTGGAACCGATCATGGCGGTAGAGGTGGTAGCGCCGGAGGAATTCACCGGGGACATAGTCGCGGAGCTGAACATGCGCCGCGCCAGCATCACCGGTATCGAACCGCGTGGAAATGGAGTGCAGAACATCCGCGCCGAAGTACCACTGGCGACCATGTTCGGTTACGCTACCAGCTTGCGCTCGCGGACGCAGGGGCGAGGCACTTTCGTGATGGAGTTCGATCACTACGCCCAGGTCAGCGAGAAGCTGATGCTGACCCTGGTGAAAAAGGCCGCCTGAGCGGAGCAAAGCACAGTCGAAGGCCCCGCACACATGTAAACTCATGAGGACAGGGATGGTCGGCAAGCCATCCCTGTCTTTTCGTTTGTGGATTGTAGATCATGGGCGACG
>JACIWR010000051.1 GCA_014360845.1 Anaerolineae bacterium | reverse complement strand
CCGAGACGCCCCCGGGACGGGGGCTACGAGCCTGGGGAGGACAGTGCGCCTGCTAGCCTGAGTAGTAACCTGCGCAGTTAAGTACGTGTTTCAGCTACAAGCCGCCCCAAGCAGGGCGGGCCCATGGCCCGATGCGGATGCGGCGGGGCATGCCCCCGCTCTACTCGGTCCAGGGGACTTCAGCCCCGCGCGGCTTGGGGCTAACTGCATAGCGTGAATACTTTGGGGTAGGAGCAGGTCTTGCCCCTGCCCCCTGGGCTACACATCTTTGAGGACGTTTTTCGCCAACTGCAGTTTATCCCGGGGCACGAAGATGCGTTGTGGTGCCAGATCACCCAGGTGAGCTTTCGCCGGATCGGGTTCTATGTGGGTAGGGATACCCACACTCTGCAAGAGTTCGCACCAGGTTTCGGCTAACATCTTGTTCGGCGCGGTTTTGATGTGACTCCACATACCTCTTCCTCTTCCTCTCCGTAAGCGATTGGGCGGCTCGCTGCCTCGGCGCTGGTGCAAGGCTTTTCAAATTTTAACGCAGGCCGGGTGACAGTCACCTTTTCGGCACGGGAGGCTCGCAAAAAATGGCAAGATGCGGTTCCCTGAGCGTCTTTCTCACCAGCAGATCGGAGGTGACTGTCACCTGGGCCAATTCTTTGAAAAGCCCTAGCGCTGGTGAGGTCGGAAACAGAGGGGTGTCTCCCCCTTCCCCCTTTCACCACTTCATCAGGTCAATATCTTCCATGACGATGGTCTCCCTGCTGCGGTAGACGGCAATCACCAATGCCAGGCCCACTGCTGCCTCAGCGGCGGCCACTACCAAAACGAACAGCACAAAAGCCTGCCCCAGCGAGTCCAGGGGGGCGCGATAGCGCCAGAAAGCCACCAGATTGAGGTTCACCGCATTGAGCATCAACTCAATGCTCATCAGAATACCCACCGCATTGCGGCGTGAGAGGACTCCATACAGGCCGATGCAGAACAGAGCCGCGGCGACAAGAAGAAACCAGCTCAAAGGTATCATGGCATGCGCTCCCTGGCGATAACGATGGCTCCTATCAGCGCTGCCAGGAGCAGCACGGCAGCCACCTCGAGAGGCAAGACGTAGCGTTCCATCAAATCCTGGCCCAGACGAGGGAGAGAACCCTCGGATACGTTGGCCTGGACCACGGGCCAGTGCGCCTGGGTGATCAGCACAACCAGCACCAGAAGCAGACCCAGACATACTGTGGCCGAGAGCAGCCATTGTTCATTACGCTGGCGCTGATGGGTGTTCATCAGCCGTCGGGTGAGCATGATGGCGAAGATGATGAGCGTGGAGATGGCTCCCACGTAGATCAGCACCTGCACCATGGCGATAAACGGCGCTTCCAGGAGGAGATAGAGCCCCGCTACGCCGACCAGGACCACGACGAGGAACAACGCGCTGTGAAAGACATTCTTATTGGTGACTACGGCCACGGCTCCGCCCAGAGTGATAACACTGAGAACGATGAAAATTGCCTGCAACAACACTTATTCCTTTCCCCTGTCCTTTTGCTGCGCCAGGTATTGATCCCCCAGGGCCAGCAGCTTTTCCAGGTCGAAGACCAGCTCATTTTTGTCGTAAGTTGCCAGTTCGTAGAAAGGACTCATGGCCAGAGCTCCAAAGGGGCAGGCCTCGACGCATAACCCGCAGACCATGCACCGCCGTTGGTCCAACTCATAGGCTTTCAGCACACGGGCCTGGCCCCTGCCCTCGGTGACAAGATGAATCGTGCCCTGCGGACAGGCGCGAGCGCACAATCCACACCCCTGACAGCGCGGCTCCCCGCTCTCCGGGTCTCGCAACTGGACGACACAGCCCCGGAAGCGGGGGTAAACGACCAGTCGCTCCTCTGGATATTGCACGGTGAAGAGGCCGCGCTCCAGCGGGGCCTTGTGTTTGACGATTCCCCCTGGATGGTAGCGATGGGGGAAGTGGTCCAGATGGGTGAAGGTATCCACGAAATGGGTGAGGGTCACCCACAGTCCCTTTAGCACGCCAGGAATGTACATTTGGCTCCTCGGAGTTCGTTTCAAGGGTATGTCGGTTCAGGGTTCGGGTTGAGTGCAGTGACCAGCCCAGCTACCGGATATTTTTGACCGGGTATCGCTGCACAGGGTACAAGGACACGGAAAGCGTCCTGAGCGGAGCGTAGCGGAGTCGAAGGAGCATCCTGAGCGGAGCGTGGCGGAGTCGAAGGATGCGGGACTTGATCTTTCGTCATCCTTCGACTGCGTGCGCCCCTCGCCGCCGCTTCGGGGTGCACTCCGCTCAGGGTGATTCGACTGCGTGCGCCCCCTCGCTGCTGCTCAGGGCGCACTCCGCTCAGGATGACTCCTGTTCCCAAAACGGGCTGTGCGCTTGTGCGGGACGGGCCGGAAAGCCGTCCTACGGTGGACTTGGCACAGAGCGTTGGGCGGTTAGAACCTGCACCCTAATGCCAGTGAATCTCATAGCGGCGGCTGAGGCTTGGGGCTCGCCTTCGCTCGTAGACAAGGTACAGTGTCGCGATTGCGACTCCGGCCAACACCAGGTTGCTGCCCAGGAGTAGACCGGCGCTCGCCATGCGGCTCAACCCGGCCCGGTGCGCCACTTTATCCGCCAGGGCGGTGAGCATCAAATTGGCCAGAGCTATAGGTAGCAGCACTTTCCAACTCAAACTGAGCAACTGGTCTATCCGCAGGCGAGGAAAAGTGGCGCGGAACCAGAACATCAAGAACACCAGGAAGTGCACTTTGAGCAGGAAGTAGACCACGCTCAACACCGGTAGCTGATCCACGAAGGGACCCCGCCAGCCGCCGAGGAACATGATGGTCGCCATGGCCGAGACGGTGAACATGTTAATGTATTCGGCCATGAAGAAGAAGGCAAATCGCACCCCGCTGTACTCGGTGTGGTAACCGGCCACCAATTCCGATTCCGCCTCCGGGATGTCGAAGGGGGAGCGATTGGCCTCGGCGATGCCGCACAGTAAGTACAGCAAAAAGCCCACGGGTTGCACCAACACCAGCCACAGCTCCCTCTGCGCTTCGGTGATGCTCACCAGAGATAGCGACCCGGTCAGCAAGACAACGCTCGCCAGGCACAAGGCCAGGGGCACCTCGAAGCTGAACATCTGCGCCACGGCGCGCATGCCCCCCAGCAGACTGTATTTGTTGCATCCTCCCCAGCCGGCCATCAGGATAGCGATGACTGTCAAAGAGGAGATGGACACCACGTACAACACCCCGACATTGATGTCGGTACCCACCATCCCCCGGCCTAGAGGGATGACCGCGTAGGGCATCAAAGCGGCGGTGACGGCCACCGCCGGGGCCAGGCGGAAGACCCAATGGTCGGCCTGGGCCGGCTCCGTGTTCTCCTTGATAATCAGTTTGAGCGTGTCGGCCAGGGGTTGCAGAATGCCGAAGGGGCCCACCCGGTTAGGGCCGATGCGGTCGGCGATGCGAGCCACGACTTTGCGCTCCAACAGGGTGAGGAGCATCACCATGAACAGCAGAAAGGCTATTAACACGACGACGCCGGCGAACATCATCACCAGTTCCGCGGCCCAGGGCGGCAGAAATCGTGCTAATTGTACCGCGATCCAATTCCACGAGTTGACGAACAAATCACTCACAAACGCCATTGGCTATCCACTTTTCCTTATCCGCTTCGAGACGAGACGCTTTCCCATCCTACCTGTCTATCTCCCCCATCACGATGTCAATGCTGCCGATAATGGCTACCAGGTCCGGAATGCGCAGACCTCTGACCAGGTCGGGCAGCACCGTCAGATTAATCAGAGTCGGTGCGCGCACGTGAAAGCGATAGGGGCTGATCCCGCCATCGCTGACCAGGTAGAAGCCCAGTTCGCCTTTGGGTGATTCGATGCGCGCGTAAGCGTCCCCGACCGGTGGGCGCAGCAGACGGGGTACTTTGGCCTGCACTTCACCCGGTGGCAGATGATCCAGGGCCTGCTCGATGATGTGCAGGCTTTGGCGGATTTCGGCCAGGCGAATCAGATAACGGGCGTAGCAATCGCCTTCGTCCAGGGTCGGGATTTTGAAGTCGAAGCGATCGTAGATGGAGTAGGGCGCTGCTCTGCGTACGTCATACGGCACGCCTGAGGCGCGCAGGGTCGGCCCGGTCACGCTGCAATTGATGGCCAGCTCGCGCGGCAGGATGCCTATCCCCTGGAGGCGGGCCAGCAGAATCTCGTTGGTGGTCAACAAGCGTTCCAGGTCATCCACCCAGTAGTAGAGGCCGGCCACCACTTCTCTGGCCTGAGGGACGAATTCCTCCGGCAGGTCGGCGGCCACTCCCCCGAAGCGAAGGTAGTTACAGGTCATCCGTGCCCCGCAGGTCATCTCGAAAAGGTCGAGGATGCGTTCTCGCTCGCGCAGGCAGTAGAGCATAGGGGTGAAAAAGGCTCCCAGGTCGTTCAGCAGCGCGCCGATGGCCACCAGGTGATTGACCACCCGCGTGAATTCGGCCATGATCACCCGGATGTACTCCGCGCGCTCCGGCACCTCCAGCCCGGCCAGCTTTTCCACGGTGATGGCATAGGCCAGGTTGTTGGTCATGGCGCAGATGTAGTCCATGCGATCGGTGAGGGGCATGTTCTGCAGGTAGGTGCGCGTCTCCGCCAGCTTCTCCATGCCGCGATGCAGATACCCGAAGATGGGCTTCAGGTCCACAATGGTCTCACCGTCCATGGTCAACACCATGCGAAAGACCCCGTGCGTGCTGGGGTGTTGTGGCCCTAAATTGAGGGTGATAGTTCGTGTTTTGAGCATGGGTTTATCAGTATCTGTTTACCGCCGGGAGGGGCTGAAAGCCCGCCTTGCGGGGCAGGGCTACGGATTTTCTGATTCGGCGTAGGACTGGGCTATCAGCCTGTCGGTCTCGATGGGATAAGGCGGACGGAAGTCTTTGCGCAGCGGATGCCCCTCGTAGCCCTCCCACATCATGATGCGCCGCAAATTGGGGTGGCCGGTGAAGCGGATGCCCATCAAATCGTACACTTCGTCCTCCTGGAACTCCGCGCCCCGCCACAGGGGAGTCAGCGAGGGCACCTCGGCGGATGGGCGCAGGACCCGTACCTTGAGCACCAGGTAGCCGGCCTGGTCAGTCATCGTCCCCAGATGGTAGACGACCTCGAACTCATCTCCGCGGTCCACGCTGGTCACGGAGATGAGATAGTCCAGCCCCAGCTCGTCGCGCAGGTAAGTCGCCACCTCCAAGAGACGTTCAGCTCTGAGAACGATGGTGAAATCGAGCGCCTGTGGTACTTCGACTACAGCACCGGGGAAATGCTCTTCAATTCTGGCCAGAATCTCCTCGTCAGTCATTACACCTCACGTTTCACGTCTCACGCTTTTCTATACCACGGCACGGTGCGCACAGACTGGCGCTCTATTTTTTCCTGCAACTTGATGATGCCGTGCAGCAACGCCTCTGGTCGCGGCGGGCAGCCGGGCACGTACACGTCCACGGGGATGATCTTGTCCACGCCCTGCAGCACGGAATAGCTCCTGAAGGTGCCGCCGGAGATGGCACACGCCCCCATGGCAATGACGTATTTGGGCTCTGCCATCTGCCGGTAAAGACGTAGCACCTGGGGAGCCATCTTGTGCGTCACCGTGCCGGCCACGATCATCAGGTCCGCCTGGCGGGGCGTGGCGCGCACGGCTTCCATGCCGAAGCGGGCCAGGTCGAAGCGGGCCGCTGCCGCGCAGATCATCTCGAAAGCGCAGCAGGCCAATCCAAAAGATATGGGCCACATGGAGCCGCGGCGACACCAGTCGTAAATCCTGTCCACTGTGGTCAGGAAAATATTGCGTTTCAGTTCCTCGGCAATCCGTTCGTCGTCGGTCATTGTTGTCTCTTTTCATCAGCCGGTTTACACCGTGGTCATAAGTATCACGGCTTCTGGGCAGTAGCTGAATGTTGGGTTTCAAGTTTCAAGTTTCGGGTTTCGAGTTTCAGGTTTCAGGTTTGTCTTCGTGCCCGATCTCCAAACCCGAAACCCGAAGCCCCAACCCTCAAACCCACCTCAGCGCACCCTTGCGCCAGGCGTAGATCAGCCCTCCGGCCAGGATGCCCAAGAAAAAGAACATCTCCACCAGAGCGTAAAGCCCCAGGGCGTGATAAGCCACCGCCCACGGAAATAGAAAGACGGACATCACGTCGAAAATGACGAAGATAAGGGCATAGAGGTAGTATTGTACCTTGAATTGTACCCACGTCTCGCCGATGGTCTTCAAGCCGCATTCGTACACGTCCTCTTTAACCGGGTCAGGTCTCTTGGGACGGACCAGGTAAGAGACGGCGAAGCCGGCGAAGGGAAAGATCACGGCGACGATGGCAAACAGACCGATGAAAGCGTAGTTCGATAGCAAGGCGATACTCCTTGAACCTGGCTTTGCAAGTGGGCTTTGTCAGCCGACGGCGGTGGCGGTTAGCCAAACCCTCTTACTCCCAGGCTGCCAATACGTGTGTCAGTTCGTGGTTCAGTGCTTCATAGCCTTTGGCATTGATATGCAGAAAATCCTGGCTGTATTCAGGTCTCACAAGGCCTTTACTATCTGCCAGAATGGAGTAAGAATCAAATACGATAATGTTTTCGCTTTGCAGGGAACTGATATGAGCATTGACTTCATCAATAGCTAAAGCGACATCATTTGACCAGAAGGGTCTGCGCTCCAGGGGCACCTGGCCAATAGGAAAGATGGTGGTCAAAATGACGGTTGCGCCCAAGGCGGTAGACCTTTCCGCGATCTCTTGGATGTTCTCTTTGCACCTCGCAATAATGACCTCTTTTCGCTCGGGAAAAAGGGGTATAGTCTTCAGGTCATTGATGCCGACTTGAACGATGACGATTTGAGGGTGTAAAGGGCTGACGTGATCGTCGAATCGCTGAGCGCACTGCGCTGAAGTTTGTGCGCCAATACCTCGGTTGACGAACTCAAACTCGCTAAGGTTTGGAGGAGCTGGCCAGGCAGCCGCTCTCGAGTCTCCAAACAGGACAACCGTTACCCTCTCAGGGCTGATCAGGCCCTGCTGGTCTGGGACTGAGCTGTAATAACTTAACCCCAGAGGGTCTAACCGGGTCTCATTGAGTTGCAAGTAATACTGTTGGCCTCGGTTAAACAGGTGGAAGTTTAAAGTTATCGAAGCCAAAAGGATGACCGAAAACAAAACAATGGCTAGAATGAGACGGTAATCTGGTTTCATAAGCCCTCTGTCATGGACTGGGTACTTGTCCGGATGGCCAGCGGTTAGCCAAACCGCTCTACGGGTTCCACACGCACGGCACAGGCTTTGAGTTCCGGCGATTGGCTCAGGGCATCGAAGGCGTGGCCGATGAGCCGATTGACCGGGCTCTTCTCGAAGTGAAAAGTCATGAACACCGTGCCCCGCGGCGAGCGATCGCTCAGCGAGGCCACGGCCTCCACCTCACCCTGGGGCGAAATGACGCGCACCAGCTCCCGCTCGCCGATGCCCAGCGCCTCCGCGTCCTCGGGGTTGATCTCCACCAGGCTTTCGGGGCGGATTTCCATGATGCCCAGGCTGCGACAGGTCATCTTATCGGTGTGATAGTGCAGCAGTTCGCGCCCGGTGATGAGCAGGAAGGGGTACTCGTCGCTGGTCTGCACCTGCAGAGGGGCATATTCCAACGGCCAGAGGCGCACTTTGTGTGGCAATCCTTCTCTGTACAGTACGGGTGTCCCGGGATGGAAGTAAGAAGTGCAAGGCCACTGCACGCCCTCGCCCTCTAACCGCTCGTAGCCGATGCCCTCGTAGACGGGCGTCAGCGAGGCGATTTCCACCATCACCACGGCGGGATGGGAGTAGTCCCAGGTGCCAAAGGGACTGGATGATTCGGCGGGTTCCCTGTCCTGGCGGCGGGCTGTGAACCGCCGGCCCAATTCGGTGATGATCCACCAATCCGGTTTGCTGTCGCCCACCGGGGCAATGGCCTGGCGCACGCGTTGCACCCGCCGCTCGGTGTTGGTGAAAGTGCCGTCCTTCTCGGCGAAACTGGTCCCCGGCAGGACGACGTGGGCCAATCGCGCTGTCTCGGTGAGGGTGATGTCCTGCACCACCAGGAAATCCAGCGCCCGCAGGCATTCCTCGACGAAGGCCAGGTCTGGCTCGGAGAGCATGGGATTGGCCCCGATGATGTAGAGGGCCTTGATGCTCCCCTGGTGGATGCCCTCGAAGATCTCGGGCAGAGTGCGGCCCGGCCTGGCGGGCAGTTCCACACCCCATAGCCGTCGGAAGCGGGTGCGTACTTCCTCGTCATCGAGACGCTGGTAGCCGGGCAGGAAGTGGGGCAGCGCGCCCATGTCGCAGGCCCCCTGCACGTTGTTTTGCCCGGCCAGCGGATTCACCCCCGCGCCTCGTTTGCCCAGGTTCCCGGTCAGCAGGGCCAAGTCGAGGAGGGCCCGCACCGCGTTCAGCGCGCCGTGGTGATGGGTAATCCCCGTGCCGTAGACGATGGCCGAGACGGGCTTCCTCGGCGTGGGGTGCGGATGGACAAACTCCGCCTCCGGTAGATGGTGTCGCTCATCCTCTCCCCCAGAGGCGTAGAGCCGGGCAGCGGCGACGATGTCCGCGACGGGCACGCCGGTGATCTCCGAGACGCGGGGCACATCGAACTCCTGCAGGGAGAGGACGAAGTCATGCAGGCCCAGACACCAGCGGGAGAGAAAAGCGCCGTCGTAGAGGTCTTCCTCCATGATGACGCGCATCATCCCCGCCAGCAGAGCCGTATCGGTGCCGGGGCGGGGGTGCAGCACGAGCTCAGCGAAGCGCTCCAGTTTTGTCCGCCGGGGGTTGACCACGATGAGACGCGCTCCGTGACGCACCGCAGCTTTGATCTTGAGCGCGGCGATGGGGTGAGTCTCCGTGGTGTTGGAACCGATGACCAGGATGCAGCCGGCCTCCTGTAGATCGGTCAGAGAGTTGGTCATCGCCCCGTAGCCCAGGGCCGAGGAGAGGGCCAGCAGCGTGGGCGCATGACAGAGCTGAGCGCACTGGTCAATGTTGTTCGTGCCCAGGCAGGCGCGGGCAAACTTCTGGGCCAGGTAATTCTCCTCGTTGGTGATTTTGGCCGAGGAGATAACGGCCACGGCATCCGGTCCGTGCTCGGCCACCACGCGCTCCAGGTTCTCGACCACCGTATCCAGGGCCTGGTCCCACTCGATGGGCCCCATGCTGCCCGTAGGACGGCGGAGCAGGGGTTGGGTCAGCCGCTCCGGGCTCTGAATAAAATCGTATCCGAAGTGCCCCTTGACGCACAGACAGCCCTCGTTGACCGGGCTTTGTTCCACTGGCGTGACGCCTACAATGCGGTCGCCTTTCAACTCCAGCTCTATCTCACAACCGCAGCCGCAATAGGGACACACGGTGCGCACCGAGTGATCGGGCCAGCCCAGCAGCTTGTAAGAGCGCTTGGTCAGAGCAGCGGTGGGGCAGATGAGGACGCACTGCCCACAGAACTCGCAGTTGGAGTCGGGCATGGTCACCTCGTAGGCGGTGACGATGGCTCGCTGAAAGCCGCGATAGGCCACGTCCAGCGCGCCCACGCCGCGCACCTCCTCGCAAATGCGCACGCAGCGGGTGCACAGCACGCAGCGCGAGGGTTCATACTCAAAGAAGGGATTGCTGCGTTCCAGCTTGATGGGGCGCAGCTCGCCGACGAAACGTTCGCGGCGCACCCCGATGTAATCCACCACCTGCTGCAGCTCGCAGCGGGTGTTTTTGGGACAGATGAGACAGCGGTCGGTCACCGCCGTGTCTTTGAGACAGACGCTGAACGGCGGGCAGCGATTACCCTCCGCGGCTTTGGGACAGATCAGGCATTCGTAGGGATGATCGGAGATGATGAGCTCCAGTACCTCGCGGCGGGTTTCCTGCACCTGGGGGGTGTTGGTCTTGATCACCATGCCGTCAACGACTGGCGTGGTGCAGGATGTCTCCAGCCGCCGGTGACCCTCCACTTCCACCAGGCAGAGGCGACAGCCGCCGTAGGGTTCCAGGCGGGGCACGTAGCACAGGGTGGGGATGTAGATTCCCACCCTCCGCGCCACCTCTAAGATGGTCATCCCTTCTTCGACTTCGATTGTCTGGCCGTCAATGGTCACTCGGATGTGCTCGGCCATTGCTCAGTCCTTGGTTGAACGTGATTTGTGGGCCGGGCCCGCGGCCCCAGCGCACTCCGGGGCAATACGTGACGGGGCACGGTCCCGTCCTACAACGAGCCGGTCATCTCACAGACCCCCGCCGGGCATTGCTTCTCATAGATGTGGGCCTCATACTCGTCGCGAAAATGACGCAGAGTGCTCAAGACCGGTGTCGCCGCCGCGCGGCCCAGACCACACAAGGCTACCCTGTTCATCAGATCGCCCAGCGCGTCCATCGTCTCCAGATCGCCGGAGCGACCGCGTCCCTGGGTGATGCGCGTCAAAATCTCGGACAGCCGCCGGGAGCCAATGCGACAGGCCGAACAGCGCCCGCACGACTCGTCCACCGAGAAATTGAGGAAGTGCTGAGCCGTCTTCACTATGCAGGTCCTGTCATCCAGGACGACGACCCCACCGGAACCCATCATCGAGCCGGCCCCCTTGAGGGAATCGAAATCCACAGGCATGTCCAGCATGGCTTCACTCAAGAACCCACCCAGGGGCCCGCCGGTCTGCACGGCCTTCAGCCGCCGCCCCTCGCGCAGCCCCCCACCCACATTGTATACCAGCTCCCGCAAGGTGATGCCCAGAGGAAACTCAACCAGCCCGCGGCGCTGCACATGTCCCACCAGGGCGAAGACCTTGGTCCCTCGGCTGCGCTCGGTGCCCATCCGCGCGTACCACTCCCCGCCGCGCTCGATGATGAGCGGCACGTTGGATAGGGTCTTGACGTTGTTCAGCGTGGTGGGTTTGGCCCACAGGCCGGAGATGATGGAGTGCGGCGGTCGCCAGCGAGGTGTGCCCTGCCGCCCCTCGATGACGAACTGCAAGGCCGTGGATTCACCGGTGACGTAGGCCCCCGGCCCGCGTTTGATCTCCAGGTGAAAAGAGAAATCGCTGCCCAGGATGTTGTCGCCGATGAAGCCGCGCTCTTCGGCCTGCTGCAGCGCCCGCCGGACACGCTCGACGGCCAGCGGGTATTCGGCGCGGATGAAGAAGTAACCCTGCTCGCAACCGATGGCGTAGGCGGCGATGACTGCTCCCTCGATAATCGCCTGAGGGGCGGAATCCATCAGGGCGCGGTCCATGTAAGCTCCGGGATCGCCCCCCTCGCCGTTGATGAGCAGGTATTTGGGGCTGCCGTGCGCGCCGCGACAGCCTTCCCATTTGAGTCCGGTGGGATAGCCAGCTCCTCCCCGCCCCCGCAAACCCGACTTACGCACCTCGGCGATGACCTCCTGGGGGGACATCTCGAAGAGGGCTTTGTGCAGAGAGGCGTAACCGCCACGGGCGATGTACTCGTCAATGTCTTCGGGATCAATCAGGCCGCAGTTGCGCATCACCAGCCGCACTTGTCCCCGGAAGAATGGGTGTTCGCTGAGCGGGGGGATACCCGCGTAGCCCTCCCCATCCACCACGCCCAGGGCCAGGTCGGGGCGGGGGTCATCGCCGCGGATGTAGTCGTCCACGAGCTGCGCGGCGAGCTGGGGAGTCACTCGTCCGTAGCTGATGCGCGGCCGGCCGGGCTTGGCGATGTCCATCAGCGGTTCTTGATAGCACATCCCGTTGCAACCCACCGCCTGCAAACGGGCCGACACGCCCGTCTGGCGGAGCTTGTCCTCCAGGGCGGCCATCACCGCTCTGGCCCCGGCAGCGACGCCACAGGTGCCCAGGCCGACGAAAATGCGCGTCTCCCGCTCTTTCTCTCGGACCCTGGTTATGGCTTGTTCCCTTAGCGCCTGGTAATCTACCGGCATGTTTCTTTTTCCATCTGGACTTTGGGAAGGTTCATTTTCTGGAGGAAATAGGTTTACACTTTTGAGGCCCTGAGAAATTCTCAAGAGCTACGCCCTGTGCCCAGATCCAGCAAATCATTTAATTTATGGGCGACTTCTCTGTCAACGAATATCCAACGAATAAACGAGTAGACCGCAGTGATGGTTATTCGTTTATTCGTTCCGCCATTCGTTGACAGTATGCTGCCTGATTAAAGTGTCAACCGATTCTGAACCATCCCCGGACTTTAACGGCAATCTCTACCCTGCTCATGGTGGGTCTGTGGCCCGCTGATGGGCGGGTTGGGCTCGGCGGAGAACGCACCGCCCTGCGCGCTGTAGCATCGCCCTTACGTTGCGCCTGGCCGATATGCGGCCAGAATGCGACGCACTTCGTCAGGCGTGAGATTACCATAGGGCACATCGTTGATCTCCATGGCCGGTGACTGACCACAAACGCCGATGCAGGGCACTCTCTCCAGGGTGAAGAGGCCATCGGGCGTGGTCTCGCCCACGGAGATACCCAATTCCTCCTCGATTGCGCGTTGAATCTCGGTGACGCCCTCCACCTCGCAGGCGATGCCACTGCACAACCGTATCAGGTTCACGCCTCGGGGTTGGGTGCGCAGGCGGGTGTAGAAGCTGGCCACGGCATAGACGTGGGCCGCGCTGGTGCGCATGGCCTGGGAGATGACCTCCGCCATCTGAGGGGAGATGTAACCGTAGGTCTCCTCCACCTCCAGCAAAATGGGGATCAAAGCCCCTTTTTGTCCCTGATGCTGAGCTATGATGTCCGCCAGCTCAGGGAGTGTATCCCCGGTCCGCTCGGCCATGGTCCTTTATCCTCTCAAACCCAGACCTTTGTACAGGGTGGCGAAATCGAAGCGCTTATCGAGGATAGAGATGAAACGCTGTATCTTCTTCTCGTGGTAAAAACGGGTCTTGCCGAACACTTCTTCGATAATCTCCACGGCGCGCAGAGTATCATGGGGCACCAGGACGATGGGCACTCCTTCCTCCTCGGCGCGGCCAATGATGAAGGAGCTGGGTTCCAGGTTGCCGGTCAGCACCAGGCACGTCGTGGAGGTCTCCAGGGCGGCCAGTTGGATGTCGGAGCGGTCGCCGCCGGTGATGACCGCTTTATGGGTGGTGCGCCGGAAATACTCGATGGCGCTGTCTACGGTCATAGCGCCGACCGTCAGATTTTCGACCAGCTCGCCGGTCATGTGGGGGCAGCAGAGGACCTGTCCACCCAGGGCTTCGACCAGGTCTTGTACACTGACGCCGCGCAGGACTTTGTCCTCGGGCAGGACGGCCAACACTTTGATGCCTTCTTTCTCCAGGAAAGGCACTGCCACTTCCTCGATGTAGGGTAACTGCTGGCGAGGGACGACGTTGATCACCGCTCCTAGCAGTGACCCGCCCAGAAGCATCTGCGCCGCTGCCAGCTCATCAATCACCGAGTGACGGGTGTAGCGGGCGACGACCAGCGCTCTGGCCCTGAGCAGCTTGGCGACTTTGGACGCCGGCAGGCCCACAATCGCACCCTCCATCAGGGTCCGCGCCCCTTCGACGATGACCACGTCCTTGCCCCTGGATACCTGTTTGAAAGCTTCTCTGACTCTTCGCTCGAAGCCTAAATCCGCTTCGCCCTCGATAATGGATTCCAGCGCCGGGTCCAGGCCCACGGGGGTCAGGACGTCCAAGGGCTCTTGCAGATCGAACACCTGCTTCATGAACTGCGAGTCTTCGCTGATCAACTGCCCGGCCAGCCACTTGGTGGTTGTTGTGGCAACGGGTTTCATGTAACCCACGCTGAGACCGTAGGACATGAATTTCTTGCCCAGGCCGATGCACAGGGCACTTTTGCCTGAGTAGTCCTCCAGGGAAACCACGTATAACGTCGCCATCTTCCCTCTCCTTTTTCGTCTGGCCGCGCCGCCGTGGCACCGGCGGTGACAATCATGGGTAGGCAAACTTCCTCGCGCGGTAGTAGGGCAGGCTTCGTCGTGAGCGTTCGACCGCGCTCACGCCGAGGGCTCAGCCGAACGGTTGGCGGCGGAGATAGCGCATGGCACCTCCTGAGCGCCATCACCGGCTGAACCGTACGGACAGGCTTTCAGCCTGTCCGCGCAGGCTGGAAAGCCTGCGCTACCTGCCGACCGCGATGGCGGGCAGTCCTCTCTTCTTCATCCCCGCTAGCGCCGCCTGTTTCACGGCGGTGCTATAGACCCAGCTTGGCGTAGAGGGCTTCGTAGTCAAAGTACTCGTCCAACAGCCGCTCGAATTTGACGATCTTCCGCTCCTGGTGAAAGCGGCTGTGGCCAAAGATGCGCTCTATCTCCTCGACTACGGTCAGCGTGTCCGGTTTGACCAGAATGAGGGGCACGCCCATATCTTCCGCCTGGCTCAGGATCAGGGAACTGGGGTGCAGATTGCCGGTCAGAATCAGGCATTTGGTCGAGGTTTGCAGGGCGGCCAACTGAATATCGGTGCGGTCTCCCCCGGTGATGACCGCTTTGTTGTCTTTGCGTCGGAAGTATTCGATAGCGCTGTCCACGGCCATGGCCCCCACCATCAAGTTCTCCACCAGTTCGTCACCCCGCTCCGGGTTGTTGAGAATCTGGCCGTGCAGGTGCTCTGCCAGGTCCGCAATGCTGACCGAGAGCAAAATCCTTTCTTGGGGCAAAACTGCCAGCACGCTGATGCCCTTGTCCTCCAGGTAAGGGCGTACTTCTTCTTCAACAAAAATCTTCTTGCCGGCGGGAATCACGTTGAAAACGACGCCCAGCAAGGAATCTCCCCACACGCGCTGCATGGCCAGGGGCACTTCCACCGTCGAGAGGTCATCGGTGTAACGGACGACCAGCAAGACCCGGGCCCCCAGCAGATGGGTCACCTCTGGGGCAGAAAGCCCGACGATGGAGCCCTCCACCAGGCCCGTGGTACCTTCCACCAGGACCACATCTTTGCCGGCTGCCACTTCGGCGTACGCTTGTTTGACCAGAGTGGCGTAGCGGCCCTCACCGCTGCCCAGGACCATGCCCATGAGCTGTGGGGTTAACAACACCGGAGCCAGCGCTTCCAGGGGTTCTCGCAAGGCGAAGACCTGCTTCATGAAGCGGGCATCCTGGCAGACGGGTTGCCCCTCTACCATGGCGACGGTCTTCTGGGCGACAGGCTTCATGTAGCCAATTTCCAGCCCGCGAGAGACGAGCTTCGCTCCCAGGCCAACGCACAGGGCGCTTTTCCCCGCGTAATCCTCCATCGAAGCTATGTACAACGTCACCATCTCTTCTCTCCCGTGGTGGGTGTTCGTTGCCGGGCCTGGATGTGAGTAAGCTGTTACAAGAAACCCGTTTTCCTGCTGAAAACGGGTTTCTTGTAGGGTGGTGTTCAAACGTGTACGAGAGGGGGAGTGCTGG
>JACIWR010000509.1 GCA_014360845.1 Anaerolineae bacterium | reverse complement strand
GGTCTTCTGTCAGATACCCACTCGGATCCGTGTACCGCAGCGGGTTGTGGCGCACATACGCGTATCTGTTAAGGTCCTGCGGATTCCCCGGCTCGGGCACAATGGTATCCGCGCTGACGAAGCGGCCCAGCACCGGATCGTAGAACCGCGCGCGGTAATCCAGCAGTCCCAGGCCGGCCTCCAGCCGCTGCCCGGTGAAGCGGCAAGCGAGCACAAGCCAGCATCAGCTGCGGATCGACCGAGAAGGCGAGAGGGTGCTTTTCAAGTATTTGGGCCACTTGACTGGCGAAAGCGAGGGTCGTATTGGTCAACAATCTCATCGAGAACCTCAAGCAATTTGGCACCCAAGGGGCTTTCGCGCAGGACATAGTGATCAGTTACAATATACCCTATAGCACCGACTCCCTCAAGTAGACTTTGGGCGTTTGGATTAGGGCTCCGAAGCTCAGCCGCTATTCTCTCGAGCGTTCGGGCGATAAGGCTTAGAGTTTCTGGTATTTCATAGTCCTCACTTGTTTGCCTAGTTTCGGCTATAAGCTTTTGAATCTTTCGTTCAAGTCTCTCTTTTTTCATGATTCTACCTCATTTACCCACGACATCAAGAGGCCCAAGCAAAATGGCTTTCTCGGGATCCGGAAGGTAAATTTGCATTCCCCCTCCCACCGCATGCGGCCCATAATCCCTTACTCGTGGAGCGACCTCTCCTCGTATAATTGTTGTCCCTGCGGGAATTTTGAACACAGAGACGTTTTCCGCCGTGTTTGTGTTCGGAAGTGCCAGATATCGCCGGGCATTCCCTGGGCGTACATAAGGTTTCGGAGAGAACCAGGGTGAACCAGTTTCACGAGCTTCCCCCCCCCAACGGCGGTAGACGATTAGATCCTCGGTTAGGGTTTCCACCATTGGTGTGCCCTCAAAAGCCTGCGCTACGGAGGCTCTGTACCCAGAGGGCACGAGGTCGAGCCACGCTAAGACGGCATCTTCCGCCGCATCACCGGCGAGTGATCCAACCGCAGCCGCAGCGAACGGCGCGCCCATCATCGCCCCCTGCCAGGCCAGCCGCTCCGCCTTCTCAGGAGAGACGTATTTCATCAGCGTGGACAGCTCAAGATTGAGGCTCTGCTGCATCAGCGAGGCGACAACTGTCCCGCCTGTTTCTCTTCTCTCCAGCTCTATTTGCGCTTGCACCCAACCTAGAAGCGCAATTTGCTCTTCTGTGCTCTGCGGCTGGTAGCCAGAGGGAGGAGACCAGGCAGGTCTTGGTGGGTCATCGGGACAGTTCACGCCAGGGATGCAGTACCCACTCGGGTCCGTGTACCGCAGCGGATTGTTCCGCGTATAGGCGTACCTGTTAAGGTCCTGCGGATTCCCTGGCTCGGGCACAATCGTATCCGCGCTGATGAAGCGGCCCAGGGTGGGGGCGTAGTAGCGGGCGCGGTAGTCGTAGAGCTCTATTGTAGCCTCGTTGCGCTGCCCGGTAAAGCCGAAGTCGGTGGGCAGGGAGGCCAGGTCGCCGGTGCGCGTCTCACCGTAGAGCCTGCCCTGAGCGGAGTCGAAGGGGGTAGTAGCTCACCCGGCTGCCGGGTATCCCGTCGCCGCTGCCATCGCTCAGCAGACTGGTGGAGCCAAGGTGATCCGCTCATCCGCTTGCTCATCCGCTGCCGGGGATGATACGGCTGGCAGAAGTGTTGGGTTTCGGCTGCGCCTCAACCCAACCTACGGACTATGGTCAATACCGGTACAGTGTTACTCTTTCTCAGCGAAAAAACAGTATTCCAACTATTATCGCGAGCGCAAATATGCCGATGAGATCCCCCCCAACTCCTGAAAGGAATATCATCCAGGCCCAGAAACGAATATTTCCGGTCGCCAAAGTACTGTGGGTAGAGGCCCTTCGAATAACCCAGTTGATGAAGGACCTTTCCTCAACACGGGAGGGTTTCAAGATTACACGAAGCCCCGACAAGGTCAGCCATGGTCCAAATGCCAGAGCAAACATTAAACCAACAAGGGCCTGAAATACAGCCAACTCTGGCTCTGTTTCGTAACCATTCATCTGCTTGCCATCCTTTCACAATCCAAACTGCTCCAGAAGAGTGTGTTCATCAAGAGCTTAGCCTGCTTTCGACAGTTGAGTTCGGTTCAAGGCAATAGAAAACCTATCCCTGAACCGGTGATATTTTTCACATTAACAATCGAGCCACCGGCCAGGGCCAATAGGGCGAGTGTGAGGTGTGACT
>JACIWR010000508.1 GCA_014360845.1 Anaerolineae bacterium | reverse complement strand
AATTCCAAAACGATGGGCTCTCCGGGAGCACGGGTCGGCGGCGGTGATGTAGGTCCCGCCTCACCGCGGCAGCCGGTCAACACGAGCGCGGTCATCACCAACAAAGCCAGCAAGCTCCTCTTCGTTGCCATTCGCATTTTGCCCTCCTCGCTTAAATTTCGCCCTTAACGACGCACCCCGGTCAGAGCGATACCCTCGATGAAAGATTTCTGAACCAGGAAATAGAAAAGGACCACCGGCAGAGAGACGAAAACCGTAGCCGCCATATACAATCCCCACTGCGTACCGCCTTCCTGTCCCACAAAGTAGCGCAACCCAATCTGTAGAGTGCGCAGGTTCTCGCTGGTGGTGACGATCAACGGCCACAGGTAGCTGTTCCAGTTGCTCATGAAAGCAAACAACGCCTGGGAGGCCAGCACCGGCCTGGTCAAAGGGAGGATAATCTGCACCAGAAAACGCAGTCGCCCGCAACCATCCATTTTGGCCGCATCCTCCAGCTCCTTCGGCACAGTCATGAAGGCCTGGCGAAGCATGAAGATGCCGAAGGCGTTGGCCAGGAAAGGAACCGTCAGGGCCAGGTAGGTATCCAACCAGCCCAATTCCTTGAGGAGCAAATACGAAGGGATCAGGGTCACCTGCTCGGAGATCATCGTGGTGCTCAGGAACAAGGCAAAGGCTATGTTCTTGCCCTTGAACTCCATCCGCGCAAAGGCGTAAGCGGCCAGGGAGCAGGTCACTAACTGCCCCAGCGTGACCACCACGGCAACGAAAAGACTGTTGAAGAAATATCGCCCAAAAGGCGCAGCTCGCCAGGCGTCAACGTAGTTCAGAAAACGCCATTCCCGCGGAATCCACGTCGGAGGATAGGTGAAAATCTCCCTGGTGCTCTTCAGAGAAGTGGACACCATCCAGACATAAGGCATGATGATGACAATGGCCGCACTGCCCAGAAACACGTACCAGAAGACCGCAAAGGCCAACTCCCGTGGACGCCGCCGCTCGAACAGTGCAGCAGCCAGCTTGATGCGATCCTTCATCAGGCACTCCTCAATCGTAATACACGCGCGAGCCCACAGTCTTAAATTGAACGAAAGTCAACACCAACAAGAGCGCAAAGAGAACCGCCGCCACCACCGATGCCTTGCCCATGCGAAAAGTCTCGAAGCCTTGCTGGTAGAGATAATAGACGATGGTCGTCGTCCGCCCCAGAGGTCCCCCCTGAGTCATGACATGCATCTGAGCAAAGGCTTTGAGGGAGTTAATCACGGCGATGACCAGGATATAAAAAGTCGTAGGCCCCAACAGCGGCCAGGTGATTCGCCAGAACTTGTCCCAACCGCCAGCGCCGTCAATCTCCGCCGCCTCGTATAAATGCGTCGGGATGTTCTGCAAGCCAGCCAGAAAGATAATTACGTTGTAACCCATCCCCTTCCAGATGCCCATGGCGATGAGCGCTGGCATGGCCAGGTCGGGATCGCGCAGCCAGGCCTGAGGTGAGAGGCCCAGCTTCAGAAGTAAGCTGTTGAGAAGGCCATAGTCTGCGGGGTGATAGATCCACATCCACACCACCGAGACAGCCACCGTGGAGGTAATAGTGGGCAGGAAATAAGCCATGCGAAAGAACTCAACACCGCGCAAGTGGCGGTTCAAGAACAGAGCGATGAGGAGAGAAATCGCCATGTTGAGGGGAATGCCCCCCAGGGCATAGTAGAAAGAATTGAAGACCGACTGGCGAAAGGCTGGCGCGTCAATGGGATCGGTGAAAAGCCACTTAAAGTTATCCAGGCCGATGTAGATCGGTTGGCGAGGCAGGTTCCAGCGGTAAAAGCAGATGACCAGGGAGAAGATAACGGGGAAAAAGGTGAAAACGGCGAAGACGAGAAAGCTGGGTAGCAGAAACAGATAGGCCGCGAAGGTCTCCTTTCCCCAGCGTCTCCACCAGTTCCGTGCGGATTGGTATGGAGTTACGGAGCGCCCGGCTGCCCTCGAGCGCTGAGAGCGTGACTCACCCCTGATCACTTAAGCACCTCCGGGCCTGGGAAATCCAATCTGAACAATTGTAAGATACAATTGTTCAGCACGGCTGCTATTTTAGCATATCTCTGCACCCCTGTCAATTCACCCGAGCGCAGGGTAGGGTAGTCTTCCCCAATCGTGTTGATGCGATTCTGGTTCCCTTTTTCACCGCAGAGAACGCCGAGATCGCTGAGAAAATCTATGAATCTCTGCGAACTCTGCGTGC
>JACIWR010000507.1 GCA_014360845.1 Anaerolineae bacterium | reverse complement strand
GCCCTGGTTCCTGGCGATGGCTGGGTCGTCGGCTGCGGAGATGATGAGAGGGTACGGAGGTTGTTGGGGGAACTGGGGGAACTCAGGGGGCCTCTGGGGGTGATGTATGGGTTGGGTGATGGGGTAGACTGGCAAGCGGTGGATGTGCGGAGTAATCGGGCAGGGGGTAGCGATTTTGTGGTCCGGTGTAGAGGGAGTGACGTTGGCCGTTTCTCCATCGGCTTGCCTGGTATCCATAATGTGCAGAATGCCCTGGCCGTCCTGGCTGTGGCCCATTACCTGGGTGTGGATCAGGGGATAGTAAGCGGGGCGTTGGCGGAATTTCGGGGCACGGGGCGGCGTTTTGAGCTAAAAGGCATGGCGGGTGGGGTGACGGTGATCGATGACTATGCCCACCACCCTACGCAGATCAGGGCGACCTTGGCCGCGGCGCGGGCGCGCTTCCCACAAAGCACCATCTGGGCCGTGTTCCAGCCCCACACCTACAGTCGCACGAAAGCTCTGCTGGACGAGTACGCGGCCAGCTTCGATGATGCCGACCACGTCATCGTGTTGGACATCTACGCGGCCCGCGAGTTCGATACCCTGGGCGTGAGGGCCGCCGACCTGGTGGCGCGCATGTCACACCCGGATGCTCGCTATATCGCCGGGCTGGACGCGGCCACGGATTATTTGTTTGAGCACGTGCAACCGGGCGATGTGGTGCTGACCCTGGGCGCTGGCGACGGCTATCTGGTGGGGGAGAGGTTGTTGGATAAGTGCAGGAAGCAGGAAGCAAGAGGCAGGGGTGAGAGGACGGATGGATAGCATTGCACTGCAGAATTTACGCCAGGCGTTGCAGCGTCGGTGGGGTGACCGCCTGCGGGTGGACGAGCCTATGGCCGAGCATACTTCGTACCGCATTGGCGGCCCGGCCGACCTGTACATTGTCGCCGAGAGCGTTGACGAGCTGACTCAGATGGTGGAACTGGCCGCTGCCCATGATGTGCCCCTGTTTGTGCTGGGCCGGGGGACGAACGTGCTGGTAGCCGATGCTGGCATCCGCGGCCTGGTGATCGAGTTGCGGGCGGAGCGGGTGCGCTATTTCACCCGCGATGGCGAGGCCATGCTTTGGGCCGAGGCCGGAGCAAATCTGCGGGACATCGCGCGGGAAAGTGTGGCGCGCGGCCTCGCCGGTCTGGAGTGGGCGGTGGGCATTCCGGGCAGTGTGGGGGGCGCGGTGGTGGGGAACGCCGGTGCCTTCGGCGGCTATATGAGCGATATAGTGCGCCGCCTGACCATCCTGGAGGCCTCGGGCGCGCGGGAGATAAGCGCCGCCGAAGCCGGGTTCGGCTATCGGGTCAGCCGCTTCAAGGGGGCTTCGTCGAGCGGGGGGCGGAAGGAAATCATCCTCGCCGCCGAGATGGTATTGCGCCCCGAGTCCAAGGCCGCCTTGGAAGAGCGGGTAGCCGAGTACACGCGCCGTCGCGAGGAGCGACAACCGAAAGAGCCCAGTGCCGGCTCGGTGTTCAAACGCACGGAGCAATATCCGGCGGGCTTTCTCATAGATCAGGCCGGACTGAAGGGCACTCGCCGTGGTCAGGCTATGATTTCCCCCAAGCACGGCAATTTCATCATCAACCTGGGGGGAGCGCGGGCGGCGGATGTAAAAGCACTTATCGAATTGGCTCAGGAGACGGTGTGGCGCGAGTTCGGTGAGCGATTGGAGTTGGAGATTGAGTTGATCGGAGAGTGGTCATGAAGAAGCGAAAAATCCGGGTGGGTGTGATTTTTGGAGGGCGTTCGGGCGAGCACGAGGTGTCTCTGGCCTCGGCGCAGGGCATCATGCGCGCTATGGACAAGGATAAGTACGAGATAATTCCCATCGGCATCACCAAAGATGGCCGCTGGATCGCCTCTGGCGACCCGATGAAGGCTTTGCAGTCCGGAATGAATGCGGAAAGCAGGCCAGTAGCTCTGTTAGGCGACCCGTCCCAGCGGGGGCTGATGCGTTTGGAGGAGGACGAGAAGGGTCTGACCGCCGAGCGCCTGGCCGAGATAGACGTTATCTTCCCGGTCCTCCATGGGCCGTATGGCGAGGATGGCACGGTGCAGGGCCTGTTGGAGCTGGCCGGCATCCCTTACGTCGGTGCAGGGGTGACCGGTTCGGCGTTGGGCATGGATAAACTGGTCTTCAAGGACCTGATGCGCGCTCACAACTTGCCGGTTGTATCCTACGTGGGCCTCAAGCGCAAGGAGTGGGA
>JACIWR010000506.1 GCA_014360845.1 Anaerolineae bacterium | reverse complement strand
GCTTTCGCTGTGGTCGAAGAACCAATCGACCGGCTCCAGATGGCGGGTGTCCTTGTCTTTCTCGCCGAGGGAATCGTCGATGTTGATGTAAATGACTTTGGGCGCACCGATGCGTTCCGCCTCGGCAATGAGCCAGGCCACTTGATGAGCGCGTAGGGCGGCTCGCATCTCGTCGGCTTGTCAAGGACTGATGCGCAGGAAATCCGCCAGGTTGGAAGCATCGGGCGCTTCGACAAACTGCCGCTGTAAGGCCGCCAGGGTCTTCTTGTCTTCGCAGACCAACAACGCATCGGCCATATGAGGCGTCCCGTGCTCAAGTTATCCATTTTCGCCAGAGTCCAGTACCAGAAGAGAAACTACCAGTTCTTCTCCAATGGCTTGGGTTACCCAACCCGTGGGAGTAGGAAATGACCATACTTGGCATCAGTCCAATGCCCCAACCCGAAAATGTCTTCACCATAGCTGAGTATCGAGTGCTCATCGAAAGATATGAACAAATCTTTGAGGAAAAACTTACGCTGTTTAAGCAAGGGGACAAACTGGGTCTGAGTCTAGAGCAGCAGCGGGCAAGGAACGCCTTTCTCTGGGAACAAGCCCGCTCCTTGTCAACTGAGTACTATGCCCGGTTGCCGATTTACCTGCTGGCACGCTGTCCTATCTGCGGTGGGCGAGTGTGGGAAGCAATAGACACTTTTAGCCTCAATGGTCCTGGGTGGATATCGGGTCCCACGGGCTTTGGCTGGTCTGGCAGCGGTCAACAGAGCTATCAATCTGAGTGTGAACACGTGCAGATTGTGGCCTACTGTGTCAATCTCAACGGCCTGGAGCCGGATGACATCTTTATCACAACGCACAACAGGTGGGTAAATCTCGGCCCCGAGGTGCCCTATGTTATGCGCTCACCCTTGTCTTTGGATGAAACTTACGTCGTCATCCATGCTTTGCCGGTCGGCCGCTACGATGACGCCGAGCCCCAGCCTCGCTACACGGTCTATTTCACAACCTACTTCACGATCCACAAGCAGGAATTCGACAATGTCATCCGCTCTTTACGGATTCACCATGCCAGGATAACCCCTATGGACGCCGACTACAATCTGGTCAAGTGGGTAAAGGCGGGTAAGCTCTTTTGGCTGGACTCGGATGACCCAGAGCTACCATTACGTAACCGGCCAGTGGAAGTCTTTCCCTACGCCAATGTGCAAGGAGATCCGGATCCATGGAGAAGGATCGTGAATGGCCGAGTCGATACTCTGGCATCACCGCGTGGATGTTTAAGGCGGGGGGGGGCGAATTCCTGCTAAGTCTGCTTCCTTCCAGGTTCTTGAGACTGCTGGGACTGGAGGTGTAAGTTTCATTCCTCGGCTTGGGGGGAAGTAGAAGGTAGTACAGAACACAAGGGGCAAGCGGATGGCTTGCCCCTTGTGTTGGTATGGTAGAGAATCTCTGCAATTCACCTGATCCAGAGCAACACCCTGACGCGCATGGGATACATCACCGTCAGTGGTGGAGGGCCGGCGGCGCCGGTGACCGACTTCACCGCCGAGCCGCTCTCGGGCACCGTGCCCCTTACGGTGACCTTCAGCAACCAGTCCAGCGGCGAGATCACCGGCTACGAGTGGGACTTCGGCGATGGGCTGACGGACACCATCACCCATCCCGTGCACGTTTACACCACCACGGGCGTGTACACTGTGTCCCTCACCGCAAGCGGCCCCGGCGGGACGGACACCCTGACGCGGACGAACTACATCACCGCCACCGCACCGCCGGTGGTGGAAACGAGAATCATCACCTATACCCTTCGACTTCGCTCAGGGCAGGCTTATGACCCGCTGTATCGCCTGACCTCCGCCGAGTACTCCACCGGCGAGTCCTTCCAGTACACCTAAGACGCGGTGGGCAACCGGTTGGCGATGACGACGAGTAACGGGTCAACAAATTACGAGTACGACGCGGCCAATCGCTTGACAAGTGTGGACGGTGTGGCGTATACTTGGGACAACAACGGCAATCTGCTGAGCGATGGCACACGCACGTTCCAGTACGATTACGCCAACCGGCTCGTGCAGGTAGTGAGCGGCACCTTGACAACCGAGTTCGTTTACAACGGCGACGGCCACCGCGTGGTCAAAAAGGGCCGGAAAAAGCCCAAATCGGACTGAAAGCGGTGCGAAACTCGATTGTTAAGTGCTGGATTCGGCTGGGCAATCTGCCCGGCTCTTTAGGCTTTGTCTAAACTCGAGTCAAGAA
>JACIWR010000505.1 GCA_014360845.1 Anaerolineae bacterium | reverse complement strand
AAGGCTTTGAACGTCATAGACCTGCGCAGTGACACGGTGACTTTGCCCACCCAGGCCATGCGCGAGGCGATGTATCATGCCGAGGTGGGCGACGATGTATACGGTGAGGATCCCACGGTTAATCGGCTGGAAGCGATGGCCGCGGAGCGCATGGGCAAGGAGGCCGCACTTTTCGTGGTCAGTGGTACCATGGCCAATTTGGTGGCTTTGCTCACCCACTGTGGCCGAGGGGATGAGATCATCGTTGGCGATCTGGCCCATACGTTTTTGTATGAGCAGGGGGGCGCATCGGCTCTGGGGGGTATTCACGTGCACACGGTGCGCAACCAACCCGACGGCACCCTGGATTTACAGGAGATAGAGGGCGCTATCCGCGCGGATAACGTTCACTTCCCTCGCACGCGTTTGGTTTGCCTGGAGAACACCCACAATCGCTGTGGAGGTATGCCTTTGACGCCGGAGTACACTGCGGCTGTCGGTGCTCTGGCTCACAGGCATGATTTGGCCGTTCATTTGGATGGGGCGCGCATCTTTAACGCGGCTGTGGCTCTGGGGGTGGATGTGCGGGATCTGACCCGCGATGTGGATACGGTGGCTTTTTGCTTGTCCAAGGGTCTGTGCGCGCCTGTGGGGTCGCTGCTTTGTGGGACACGGGATTTCATTGCTGAGGCACGACGCAATCGCAAGGTGGTAGGTGGTGGTATGCGTCAGGCGGGCATCATCGCGGCGGCGGGGATTGTGGCCCTGGAGCAGATGGTGGATCGTTTAGCCGAGGATCACGAGAACGCACGTCGTTTGGCGTTCGGGCTGGCGGAGATTCCGGGCATCAGCCTTGATCCGACGCAGGTGAAGACCAACATTGTGATTTTCGATTTGATCGCCGAGCGGCCGACTCCGGCCGAGTTTGCCGCTCGATTGGGGGAGGCGGGAGTGAAAGTGCTGGCCTTGGGCCAACGTATTCGCCTGGTGACTCATCACGGCATAGACGCGGCTGACATTGAGCGGGCGCTGGCGGTGATTGGTGAGGTGATGAAGGAGAGCCGATGAGCGCGAAGCGGCGGCGCAAGCGATCGGCCGGGGTGATGCTGGACCCCTATTATGCCTATCTGATCTTTGTCGGGGTAGGGGTAGGCACTTTGGGCATTCGAGGTCCTGCCCGCCTGGTGATGCTGTGGCTCACTCTGTTGTTGCTGGCCCTGCCCTATCTGGAGGAACGCTCGGTGCAGGTGCGCTATTCTCTGGGCAATGTGGGGCGAGGGGCGGGGTTGGGGGTGTTGCTGGCAGTGTTTGTGCTTCTTTTTGCCTTTGATGCGCTGCGTGTCACCTCGGAGCGCCTGTTTCCCCTGGGTAGTGGGACTGCTTTGTTTCAGAGTTTGTTTTTCGTAGCTGCACCAATGGAAGAGTTATTTTTTCGAGGCATTCTACAGCGGAAAAGGGGCATCGTTGTCGCCAGTGGGTTGTACGGATTGGCCGGGGTTATTATGTTCTTGCCGATAGGGGGGCAGTTTCTCCTGGTGCTTTTGGCTGTAGGTGTAGGGATGAGTTTACTGGGATTGGTGTATGGGTACGTCTATGAGCGCTACGGATTGGCCGGGGGGATTGCCTGTCATGCTGTGGTAAACGTTGTACTGTTTTTCATGCCCAGGGTGGTCCAGCAGTGGTGGGTAGGGTAGAGGGGATTTGACGAAAATGCGATTTTGTGATATGATAGCGTCCGTTCGAATGGGGGCGTAGTGTAGCGGTTAACATGCCGGCCTGTCAAGCCGGAGATCGCGGGTTCAAATCCCGTCGCTCCCGCTCTGAGTAATTCTGCGCCACAGAGAGGCCTGTAGCCCCTGGTGCGGAGACTCGGTAGAGAGCCATCCCGATGCGCTTGCCGGCGGTGGGGATGGCTTTTTCTTTATGTCCCCGCTGGTAGCACAAGTCCTGATAAGTAAAGGTGCAGACAGCCGCATGAAGGCACTTCCGGCTGTTTCCAGTGGTTAGAGTATACTACAAAACTAGTAATCTGTCAAGGCCCGGTTTGCGCCGGGCCTTTTGTTATCCCCGCTCCGCCGTCACCTCCACAAGACAGAACTCCGAGCCAAGCAACTCCTCTTTGTCCTCCCTCTGCATTGCCTCCTCCAGGGCAGCCAGCCCCTGCGCGTACAGCTCATCGGGCAGGACGGCCAGTTGCGGGCACCGCGCCCGTGCGCCGGCCATCTGCCGGGCCACTGCCCAGGTCACCGCCTGATAGAAAGTTCGCTGCGCCAGCCGCAC
>JACIWR010000504.1 GCA_014360845.1 Anaerolineae bacterium | reverse complement strand
CAGCCAGCTTCCTCACCACCGCTCCCTGAGCGGAGCCAATCTCCAGGAGGATGACGCCCTTCGGGCGCAAGTACGGCGCGGCGGAAGCCAGCAACTCGCCGATGTATTTCAGACCATCGGGACCACCATCGAGGGCGGCGCGAGGCTCATAAACGGCGATTTCCGCAGGTAACGAGTCCCACTCGGCATGGCTGACGTAGGGCAAATTGGCGACGATGCAATCCACCGCCTCGGGCAACGGGCTCAACAGATGCCCCTGGAGCAAGATCACCCGCTCGCTCACCCCGTGACGGCGGCAGTTCTCCTCGGCCACGGCCAGCGCCTCCGCCGAGGCATCGGTGGCATAGACCCGCGCATGGGGCACGTGTACCGCCAGGCTGACCGCGATAGCTCCGCTGCCCGTGCCGACATCGGCCACGCACCAGGGGCGCGAGGAAGAGGTGCGGGCCGCGGCCAGCGCCTCTTCCACCAGCAACTCCGTCTCCGGGCGAGGAATAAGCACCGCCGGGCTGACATAAAAATCGAGCCCGTAGAATTCCTGATGACCCAGCAGGTAAGCCAGGGGCTCGTGTTGAGCACGGCGATGGATGAGTTGACGGTAGCGCGCTGACTCGGCGGGACTCAGGTTGTGCTCCGGATGGGCCAGGATGTAAGCCCGCTCCACGCTCAGCACATGCGCCAGCAGGAGTTCCGCCTCCAGGCGGGGACTATCGCCGCCAGCAGTGCGCAGCAGAGCTGTGCCCCATTGCAAGGCTGCCCTCACCTCGGAAATCGCCCCAGACACGACGGCCTAGCCCTCGCCAATGGACTCCAGGAGCTCGGCTCGCTCGGCCTCGGCCAGGGCCTCGATTATCTCATCCAGGTCGCCGTCAAGGATATTGGCCAGGCGATGGGTGGTGAGTCCCACCCGGTGGTCGGTGACGCGGTTTTGAGGGAAATTGTAGGTACGGATTTTCTCGCTACGCTCGCCGGTGCCCACCTGGGAGCGTCGAGCCTCACCCCGCTCCGCGCGCTGTCGCTCTTCCTGTATCGCATACAGACGAGAGCGCAGTATGGCCATCGCTCGCAGCTTGTTCTGCAATTGCGAGCGTTCGCTTTCACAGGAGACTACCATGCCCGTGGGCAGGTGAGTGATGCGCACCGCAGTGGCGTTCTTCTGCATGTGCTGTCCACCCGGCCCAGAGGAGCAGTACACGTCAATGCGCAGGTCGGCGGGGTCTATTTCGACCTCGATTTCATCCATTTCCGGGAGCACGGCGACGGTGGCCGTGGAAGTGTGAATGCGACCGCTGGCCTCGGTCACCGGCACGCGCTGGACGCGGTGCACGCCACTTTCGTACTTCAGACGCGAGTAAGCTCCCCGGCCCTTAACCATGAAAATCACTTCTTTGAACCCGCCGATACCCGTCTCGTGCGCGCTGAGCAGTTCGGTGTCCCAGCCCTGAGATTCGGCATAGCGAGTGTACATGCGATACAGATCAGCAGCAAAGAGTCCGGCCTCATCGCCGCCGGCACCGGCCCGAATTTCCATGATGACGTTCTTCTCGTCGTTGGGGTCCTTGGGCAGCAACATCATCTGCAACTGGTGTTCTAACTCTGAGCGGCGTTTCTTCAAGGTCTCGATTTCTTCTGCAACCAACTCGCGCATGTCCTCGCCCAGCCCGTCATCATGGAGCATGGATTGTGTCTGCGCCAGCTCATCGAGGACAGATTTATACTCGCGATATGCCTGTACCAGCGGCTCGATTTCGGCCTGCTCTTGAGCGTACTCAGCCAGACGTACCGGGTCAGTGGCCACTGACGGTTCGGCCATCAAGCGATTTAACTCTTCATAACGTTCTTCTACAAGTGTCAACTTATCCAGCATACAATATCAACTCCTCCGCTCGGGACTTACTACTCAGGCTAGCAGGCGCACTGTCCTCCCCAGGCTCGTAGCCCCCGTCCCGGGGGCGTCTCGGCTGAGAAAACCGCGCAAAGGACAGCATCTTGCCGCATGGAACGTCCCCGGGACGGGGACTTGGAGCATAGGCTGAGTAGTCACGCTCGGGACTTACCGGTTGCGCAGGGCACGACAAGTCCTTGAATCTTGTGGTTTCTATTATAATGGACTTGGGCATATAGTCAAGCGGGGATGCTGAGGGGTGTATTTCACTTGTGGGGCGAGTTGCTGCTGTGCCTTGGCCTCGGAGACCTCTCCCACCCCCTCAGAATATGGTAGGCGCGGTTTCTTACCGCGCAACCCCGGTCACGACAGTGTGC
>JACIWR010000503.1 GCA_014360845.1 Anaerolineae bacterium | reverse complement strand
CAATCCGCAGCGCCTTCTTGGGCCGCTTGAGATCGTTGACCATCTCGCGCCAGGCCGACAAATCCGGCGGCTGGGCATCCAGCTCCAACCTCTCGACAATGAGATCGCCCAAGCCGTTCTCCTCCAGGACCAGGGGCACTTCGTAGATCAGGGACGTGGTCACCAGAGGGATCACGGCCCGCGGGTCCACGTCACAGAAGAGGGCTATTTTCCGTTTCAAAGAGTCATCCACCGGATAATCGGCGCGGGCGACGATGATGTCCGGCTGGATGCCGATGCTGCGCAATTCCTTGACGCTGTGTTGCGTGGGTTTCGTCTTCAATTCACCCGTAGCCCCGATGTAAGGCAGCAGAGAGATGTGAATGTAGAGAGTGTTTTCTCGTCCCACGTCTTTGCGCATCTGGCGAATACTCTCCAGGAAGGGCAAACCCTCAATATCCCCCACGGTACCCCCGACCTCGACAATCACCACCTCGGCCTCGCTCTCCCGACCGACCAAGCGGATGCGGCGCTTAATCTCGTTTGTGATATGGGGAATGACCTGGATAGTGCCGCCCAGGTAATCGCCGCGACGCTCCTTGGCAATGACCTCAGCATAAACCTGGCCAGTGGTCACATTACTGGCGCGGGTGATGTTCTCATCAATGAAACGCTCATAGTGCCCCAGGTCCAAATCGGTCTCCGCCCCGTCCTCGGTAACGTAGACCTCCCCGTGCTGATAGGGCGACATGGTGCCTGGGTCCACATTGATGTACGGGTCCAACTTCTGGATGGAAACAGAAATCCCCCGCGCTTTGAGGATGCGCCCAATAGAAGCGGCCGTCACCCCCTTGCCCACCGAGCTTACCACACCGCCGGTAACAAAAATGTACTTCGTCATCGTCTTGCCATTCCTTTCTGCACGCTCGTGCTATTCCTTCGTCCCCCATTATACCGAAGTAGTTACCGGCTGTCAATGCTGCAGATGCACGGGTGTGCGCTTCAGGAGTAGGGCAGGCTGGCGGCGGCTACAGCGTACAGGTCTCTGAGCTTTGAACATTTACTGCGCGCCATCACCGTGTCGGAAAGCCCAGGAGCCACCTACCTGCCGCCCGATCGGCGGGTGTGGCTCTCTTCCTCCCACAACCAGCATCGCCTGCTACACGGCGGTGCGTCCTCTCGCCCCCAAAGCGAAATACCCACTTGTTTACTTTGACAAATATGGCGCTGTAAGCTATACTAATCTTGTCGAAATAGATCATGATGACCCGCGTGCTAAACGCGGTATTAAGGATCAAAGTCATGCAAAAGACCATCGCTCAACTAATCGCTGGAGTACGTCGCGAACTGCGCGCGCTTGGGGAGCTACTACCCCTGGGCGTGACGGCCATTCTACTCACCTGCCTGATGATAACCTCGGGGAGCGCCCTGGCTCTCTTTCAATCACAAATCTCCCCGGTGGAGTCCCCCACGGCTACCCCGACTCCCGCCGAACCAACCATTGCTCCTACCACCCCGCCCACCGGTCCCACCGATACACCCACCAGCCCACCGTCCGGTCCCACCCCGACGCCGGGTCCCATAGAGCCGACACCGACACTGGTCCCGACCAGCCTGCCACCCGAGGCGATGCCTTCACCGACGACGGCGCTGCCCACGGCTACACCAGTGCCGACGCGCCCTCCCAGACCCACAGCCACGCCTACACCGCAGCCGCCCCTGGGGAACCTGGGGCCAGAGACCTACCTGCGCATCGCGGTATACACCCTCGGTGGAGCTGCACTCTTACTGGTTCTATTCATCATTGTGTGGAAGCGGAAACCCCGCACCGCGCCATTACCTTCTGCAGAGGCCACAACTGACGATGAGCAAAAAACAGACGCAGATAACTAGAGTACTGGAAACCCTATTCGTTGCTGCAGCCGGACTGGGCATGCTGTTTGTCGGTTGGGCCGCGTTCCTCGAACGCGCCCCCCAACCCAGCCCCACCCCGACGGCTACCGCCACCGCGGTAGCTGCGGCCACATCATCGCCGACTCCTACATCCACGCCCACCGCATCGCCGTCTCCGACCTCGGAGCCATCGGCTTTTGAGCTCACCATTCTGCACACTAACGACACCTGGGGCTACGTTTACCCCTGCGGTTGACGCCCCCAGGTAGGCGGGATGGCCCGGCGGGCCACCAAAGTCAAGGAAGAACGATCCGCTTCCCCTTATGTGCTTCTGCTCGATGCCGGTGACTCCATCTACGGAGACGAGTACCTGACGCAGCGTACCCAGGGCGCGGTCGCCAT
>JACIWR010000502.1 GCA_014360845.1 Anaerolineae bacterium | reverse complement strand
TACTGTAACGGCGGACGGCCCTGTCCGCCACAAGCATAAGCTGTCACAGACCCTAACTGCGCAGCGGGCTTGAGGAAGCCCCGCCGCAAGGCGGGGGTGAGGTCAACGCCTAACTGGGAGCCAGCTTCCGCAGCCCCCCTGCTGCGCAGGGGGCTTGAGAATGACTTATATTGGGGAGGAAATAGCATGAGCGAATACATCAACAATCGTACCAAACGACAGGAAATCCTGAAAAAACTGATCCGCCAACTACACAATGGCAAAACCGTCGAGGAGGTCAAAGCAGAATTTGCTGCCCTGCTGCGCGATGTCGGCGCTACCGAAATCGCCGAGATAGAGCAAGCCCTCATCGCCGAAGGTTTGCCGGAGACCGAGGTCAAACGCCTGTGCGACGTGCACGTCGCCGTTTTCCGCGAGTCGCTGGACACCCAGACCAGACCAGAGATGACCCCCGGTCACCCGCTGCACACCTTCCGTGCCGAGAACGTCGCCGCCGCCCGCGTGCTGGACGCGCTCCAGAAAGCCCTGGACGAGCTCAAGGCCACACCAGGCCAGGCTCAACTGCAACAGGCACGAGAGCGCCTGCAGGAACTGCGCGAGTACGAGAAGCACTACCTGCGCAAAGAAAACATCCTGTTCCCCTTCCTGGAGCGGCACGGCTTCACCGGGCCGTCCTCAGTGATGTGGGCCATCCATGATGACATCCGCGCTGGATGGAAAGCCCTCGACGAACTGCTGGCCGCCGGTCCCGGCGACGATCCTGCCGCCTTCAAGGCCCGCCTGGATGAGCTTTTCCCACCGCTCAACACCGCCATCCGCGAGATGTTTTACAAAGAAGAAAACATTCTCTTCCCCACCGCCTTGGAGAAACTGAGCGAAGACGAATGGCGGGAAATTCGTGCCCAGGAGCAGGAGATAGGCTACTGCTACGTGGAACCCGGCAGGCAATGGCCGCCGAAAGCCGCCGTCGCAGCCGCCGCGCCAACGCCCTCACCAACCGAGGGGCTGCTATCGCTGGATACCGGCTTGCTGACGGCGCAGGAGGTCAATCTGCTGCTGAAACATCTGCCGGTGGACGTCACCTATGTGGACAAAGATGACACCGTCCGCTACTTCTCGCAGACCAAAGAGCGGATTTTCCCTCGCTCGCCGGCCATCATCGGGCGCAAAGTGCAGAAGTGCCACCCGCCAGCCAGCGTCCACCGCGTGCAGCGCATCCTGGACGACTTCCGCGAGGGACGCCGCGACGTGGCCGAGTTCTGGATTCAGATGCAAGGCAAGTTCATCCACATTCGCTACTTTGCCGTGCGCGACGACAAGGGCGAGTACCAGGGCACGCTGGAGGTCTCCCAGGATGTGACCCACATCCGCGCGCTGGAGGGAGAGCGCCGCTTGCTGGATGAGGGTGAGTGATATGCGCATCCTGGCCATCATCTCCGGCGAGTACGGGCAGCGGCACGTGGACAACATCCTCGCCCATGGCCCTGCAGAATGGACGGTGGAGGTCTGGCGGGCACCGGGTGTCCTGCCACCGGTGATAGACTATCCCGAGGATTACCTGCCCGCCGGGCTTCCACCCGCCGACCTGCTCCTCTCCTTCGCCGAGCATCCGGGTGTGGCCGAACTGCTGCCCGACATCGCCCGTCTGACCGGCGCCCGGGCCGTCATCGCCGCTGTAGATAGCGAGGCCTGGCTGCCTCGCGGATTGGCCCGGCAATTGCGTGGCTGGCTTGAGGACATGGGCGTGGCCTGCGTCACGCCCAAGCCCCTCTGCTCGCTGACCGAGAAGGACTACAGCATTGGTCGCCGCCAGCGCATCGAATACGACGATCCGCTCATCGCCGAGTTCGCGCGCCACTTCGGCCAGCCGGACCTGCATATCACCGTGGACCCCAAATCGCGGCTTATCACTTCGGCAGAGGTCCTGCGCGACTCGGTGTGCGGCTGCGCGCGCTACGTGGCCGAGAAGCTGGTGGGCGTCTCAGCGGACGACGCCGAACAGGAAGCCGGTCTGCTGCACCATCACTACCCTTGCCTGGCCAGCATGGGAATAGACACCGACTACGGTGACACGCTGATGCACATCTCTGGCAACCTGTTGAAGAACAACATCGCCAGGCAGGTCAAGCCTTTCAAGCGCGTACAATACATCGTGCCAGGGACGCGGAGTACGTAACACACGTCTTCACGTTTTACGCCTTACAACCAACGAGGAAAAAGACCCATGCCGGGATCCATACTGGGAGACAACCTGACCATTCTGGGCACATTAGC
>JACIWR010000501.1 GCA_014360845.1 Anaerolineae bacterium | reverse complement strand
TTCCATGCGGCAAGATGCTGTCTTTTGCGCGGTTTTCTCAGCCGAGACGCCCCCGGGACGGGGGCTACGAGCCTGGGGAGGACAGTGCGCCTGCTAGCCTGAGTAGTAACCACGAACATATCACGGTGAGGACCGGGGGGACCTCCAACATCGAGGTAGAGAACTCATGGCCAAATTAACCATCTTGGGCACAGCCCCGGCCCTTCCAGAGCCTTTCCGCGAGTACACTTACATGGTGATTCAGGGCGGGAAGAGCGTTATTTTGATTGACTGTGCCAGCAGTCCGGTGCAACGGCTGGCGCAGGTAGGGGTCAATTTTCAAGACATTGACCATCTGATTGTCACCCACTATCACCCCGATCATGTGTACGGCGTCCCCGTGCTACTTCTGGGCCTCTGGCTGGCCGGACGCCAGCGTCCCCTGCACATTTATGGCCCTCTGGGGACTGCGCATCTCATCCCCGCCATGATGTCTCTTTACAAGTGGCACGAGTGGCCCGGCTTCTATCCCATCAAGTTTCACGAGGTGAAGACGGCCGTGGGCAGCCTGGTGCTCGATGTGGAGGATTTTCTCGTCACCGCTGCTTCGGTGGAACATCTGGTGCCCACCATGGCCCTGAGGGTGCTGTGCAAAGAGACGGGGGGCGTGGTCGTGTACTCCAGTGACACTGAACCCTGCGAGGAGGTGATGCACCTGGCGCGGGGAGCCGATCTCTTGATTCACGAGAGTACGGGAGCCCATGCCGGTCATACCAGCAGTTCCGCGGCCGGAGCTATCGCGCGCTTTGCGGGGGTCAAAAAACTGGTGCTGGTCCATTATCCCGTGCAGGGGGTGGATGTAGATCGGATGTGGGAGGAGGCCGAAATCGAGTTCGGTGGTCCGGTGGAGCTGGCGCAGGAGTTTGCCAGCTACGAGTTTTAATCCTATGCCCAGAACGCAGGCGGTCTTCCTCGTGTTGATGCCTTCTCTTCACCGCAGAGCACGCAGAGTTCGCGGAGATTCATAGCAGGTCGGGCCACGGGCCCGACCTGGCTCAGTCCAGGCCTGAAAGGGAACCAGAATCGCATCAACACGATTGGGGGGAGACACCAGAAAGCACCGTCCTTGTAAAAGAACGGTGCTTTCTGGGTCTTCATGCAAACCGTAGTGTGTTGGTGCCCCCGGTGGGTCTGTGATCTGTCGGAAGTTGGGCACCTGCTCCTGCGTTGTGCCTCAAAACTGCCTCCGCGCACGCCTGACCCACAAGGTCGCCACCACCAGGGCCACGGCCAGAATCAACAGGCCACCCTCGATGGCCCACAGCGCGATCCGCGCCGGGCTGACGGGCGGGGATCTGACGGCCGCGGACGCTGCCCCGGCTGGCGTGCCATTTTCCCCTTCTGACCGGGGCACTCTGGCCACTTCCATGGGCGTTGCCGTGGGGGCGGGTGGCGCTTCTGCGGTGCGCTCCTCCATGGCTGCCATGGCCTCTTCTGTGGGCGGGCCGGCGCTCTCCGTGTCCTCCGTGCCCTTGTAATAGCAAGAGGGCGTGGGAGTGAGGGGGGCGTCTACCCCCGGAGCTGGTACGGGGGTGCCCGTCGGTGCTGGCGGAGCCGGCATCTCGGTGGTTGTGGCTGTCGCCTGGAGAGCCATGGCAACCATTTCCTCAACCTCTGCCGTTTTCTCGACCTCTTCTGCCACAGCTTGCTCGCGCTCAACCCATGAAGGCGATGGCTCTTCTGCAGCAGGTGCGCTGTATGAAAGCAGTGGCGCGCCGCCCAAGGAGGGGGCGAAGCGAGTCAGCATCATATCCCCGGCAAACACTACCACCAGCAGGAGAAGAACCGCCACCGTCGCTCCCTGGAGCAACGGATAAGACCTCTGCCATCTCCCGGTGACGCGGCGGCGAGGTGCGACCTGGGCCTCACGTATCACAAAGGAACGCGGAGCCTTCACGGCAGGCACTTCGCCCAGCAGATTTACCGTCTGGCGCAAAGTGCGCAGATTGTGGGCGCATTCCCGGCATTGCGCCAGATGCGCTTCCACCTGTGCCCTCTGATCCGGGGTCACTTCCCCGTCCAGGTAGGCCGAGAGCATCTCCGCCACGCGCTCATGTTTCGATTTTCCTACATTCCTCAAAATATTCATCATAGCAGCCGCTCTCTAGCTCTTATCACTATCTAGACGATACTGCGCAGGCAAAAGTTCCCCCCGCGCCAGCAGAAAGTCGCGCAGCTTGGCCCGGGCCCGGCTTAAACGCGATTTCACCGTGCCCAGAGAGATACCGGCTATCTCTGCTATCTC
>JACIWR010000500.1 GCA_014360845.1 Anaerolineae bacterium | reverse complement strand
TCTCGGCTGAGAAAACCGCGCAAAAGACAGCATCTTGCCGCATGGAACGTCCCCGGGACGGGGACTTGGAGCATAGGCTGAGTAGTCACCTGTCGGGTAGCTAATCCGTCCAAGACTCAGTGGTGCTCGTGCTCGAGGTCGTACTCGGGTAGCGGCAGGCCCAGACCCTGCATCAGGTTCATCATGAACAGGGGCTCCGGCACGGCACCTTCTTGATGGATGGTCTCGTTGATCACCGAGCGGGGCACCCCCTGTACCTGGTACTTGATGGCCAGTTGGGGGAACTCCATCGCTTCTACCATGTCTGCCCGCACCAGGTCGCTTTCCATGGCCATGCGGTGGGCCAGACGGACGGCCATGGGGCAGTAGGGGCAGGTGGGCGTGACGAAGACCTGAATGTACATCGGCTCTTTTAGCTGGGCCAGGGCTTTCTTCGTCGGTTCCATCAGTCCCGACTCTCCGCGGGATACATCAATGATGTCCTCGAACAGCGAGGTGAACTCGTAGCCCGAGGGAATGCCGTAGAACCGAATGCCGTAATCTTTCTCTCCAATGATGGCGATGGCCGGAATCTTGTCAATGCCGTATTCTTCGGCTTTGTCCTTGTCGGCGATGAAGTCATAGATTTCGGCGGTGATTTTGTCCGATAGGGCGGCGATCTCCTCGACGATCTGGCGCGTCTCGGCGCAAAACTGGCATTCGAAGTCCTGGGTGAACATCACCAGGCGTACCGGGTTCACCAGCTTCTCCTCGAATTCCTTGCGGATGGTTTTCTTGTCCTCATCTCTAATCAAAGGCATGTTACTCCTCCTCACATGATTGTCTAAACGTGGCGACCGATCACGGTGATCGGTCTGATGTTATACCTTCTCGCGGTGGGTCAGCGGGACTTGTCAGCATGGGGTGTCGGCATACTATATTCTCCCTGGCTCACGATGGCACCGGCAGGGCAGGCCGGGATGCATACCTGGCACCCGTAGCACCGGCTGGCATCAATGAAGGGCGCTTCACCGGGATCGAGTTGGATGATGGCTTTGCTTTTGCACACCGTGCGCGCCAGGCATCGGCGGCACAGGAGACACACCGTGTCGTTGAGGCGCGGGACGGCGGTCACCTGTGCTTTGATGGTTTCCAGGATGGACATGATGCCCTTCACCTTTCTGCTGGACAGCCCTCATTGCCCACTATACCCCATGGGGGTATCTTTGATTAGTATATCACAAATATCCCCAGCTGTCAAGTGCCGTAAGCTTTGGGGTGTGCGTCGGTTTTGGGCGAGTTTGCCCCCTGTAGGGACGCAGCGCCGCTGCGCCCTGAGTGAAAGCGAAGGGTATCGGCCTACGGCGGGCAGGGCTTGTCCTGAGCCCCGACGAAGGGCTTGTCCTGAGCCCCGACGAAGGGCTTGTCCTGAGCCCCGACGAAGGGCCTGTCCTGAGCCCCGACGAAGGGCCTGTCCTGAGCCCCGACGAAGGGCCGCCCGCAGGAAAAGGGCATAATAGCACTCGAGGTCATCAACCTGATAGATTTGCTGAGGGAGGTGTGGGGTGACTCTAACAGCTGAACGGTTTTCCCGGTCCGAAATGACCGTTTGTTTTTGTCGAGAACGGTTGCTGCCACTTCAGGCCGCGGGGATGGTAAGCAAGCCGCTGCGCACGGGCACGGTGAAGAGTATGACGCCTGCCCAGCGTATGAGCCGGAGTCCTAAGGCATTACGCGGAAAACAGCCGATTGCTATTCGATCCGGATAACTTCTCCCGTGTACGGGTCGATCACCACGTATAATGGCTCGTCCCAACTCGTGTAGTAGGCCCTGCTTCCCCCAGAACTGCAATACACCTCAAGCCACACCCCTTGGAGGCCAATTCCGCGAGCCGCTCGGGCTATAGGTGGACAAAGGGGTTGTGCTCGAAGATTTTGCTCGCTCCATACCCTCGGGTTCTCAGCAGACGAGCGTTGGCGAAGTAGGCGAAGTCGAAGGTGGTGACATCTCCCGCTTTCCTGCCCGGGATGGGCATCAGGCGGGCGGTCAGGGGTTTGTCGGCTATCTGGGCCAGAGTGGCCACGTCCAACAGGATGGCGGCCAGTTCTTCTTCACTCACCTCACCGGGCAAGGGGATGGTATCCAGCCCGGTGCCGCACACGGCGGAGTAGAGCAGTAAACCGTCTAAGGTGAGCAGGTCCTCGGTGCTACGCTGAGCTATGGTTCGATCTTCGAGTACGGGAAGCAACAAGCCGGAGAAGCCGCAGCGTGGGAATTGGGCTTCACGGAGAATCCTGGTGATGAAAGCGACGGCGAACAGG
>JACIWR010000050.1 GCA_014360845.1 Anaerolineae bacterium | reverse complement strand
CTCCGCTGCCGCTTCGGGACTCACTCCGCTCAGGATGACTACGGCCCCAAGGGTGGCGCGGAGCACCTTTCTGCAATGGCATCTTCAAACTGTCAGGTGACTAGATATTCGTTTATTCGTTGCGTATTCGTTGACGTGGCTAAACTGACATGGCCAGGATGGCCTCCGTCATTTCCTCTGTGCTCGCCTGACCTCCCACATCCGGGGTGAGATGTTCACCCCGGACGTAAAGCTCTCGGACCCCCTCCTCAATTTTCCTGGCCGCTGCCTCTTCTCCCAGGTGAGCGAGCATCATCGCCCCGGCCAGGATCACTGCCGTCGGATTGGCGATACCCTGACCGGCGATGTCGGGAGCGGAACCATGCACGGCCTCGAAGATGGCCAGGCCCTCGCCGATGTTCGCCGCCGGAGCAAGCCCCAGCCCCCCAATCAACCCGGCCGCCAGATCGGAGAGGATGTCGCCGTAGAGATTGGGGCAGAGTAGCACATCGTGCCTTTGTGGGTCCAGGACCAGGTCCATGCACAGGGCGTCTATGATGCGCTCGCGATGTTCGATCTCCGGATAATCCGCCGCTACTTCGCGAGCACATTGCAGGAACAGCCCATCGGAAAGCTGGAGGATGTTGGCCTTGTGCGCCGTGGTAACCGCTTGGCGCCGCTGGCGACGGGCATACTCGAAGGCGAAGCGAGCAATGCGCCGGCTCGCTTCGCGGGTAATACGCCTTATCGCCTCTGCCGTGTCGGCATTGACCCGCCTCTCGATGCCGCTGTAAAGCCCCTCGGTGTTCTCCCGCACAATGACCAGGTCCACATCCTGGTAACGGCTCGGTACGCCGGGCATGCTCTTAATCGGGCGCAGATTGGCATACAATCCCAGATTCTGCCGCAACATCACCGTCACACTGCGGAGGCCGCTATTGGGGAGAGTGGTGATGGGCCCTTTCAGGGCCACCCCGCAGCGACGAATCTCTTCCATAGCCGCTTCCAGGGGCGGCGCACCGTGGGGGCCCCAGTCCTCGGCCCCCACTTCGAAGATGCGCCATTCTATTTCCACGCCGGCGGCCTCGATCACTTTCTGCGCCGCTGCCGTCACCTCCGGCCCGACCCCATCGCCGGGGATGAGCACTACGGAGTGTTTTCCCATTTGAAACCCCCATGTTTCATGATGTGCGCAGTCAGGCCTCCATCGGCCAGGATAGCCCCCATCAGGGGCGGTAGCGGATCACACGAGCGCTCCAAACCTTTGGTCAGGTTACGTACCACGCCCTTCTCCAGGTCTACTTCAAGCTCGTCGCCCTTTTCGAAACCATCGGTATCGCAGAGGACGGGGGCCAGTCCCACATTCACAGCATTGCGGAAGAAAATGCGCGCGAAGGATTTAGCCAATATAGCCCGAATGCCTCTCTCTTTCAAGACCAGGGCCGCGTGCTCCCTGGACGACCCCTGACCGAAGTTCTTGCCCGCCACCACGATGTCCCCCGGCTGAGCGTGCCGGGCGAAATCGGGGTCGGCATCCTCCAAAGTATGTTCCGCCAGGGCCTGCAGATTGCCCCGCAGGTGATAGTAGCGACCAGGGGTAATATGATCGGTGCTTATTCCATCTCCAAAACGCCAGGCCTTACCACGAAGTATTTTTTCCATGCTTAGTTCCTCCCTGTGGGGGTCGGGTTGGCAACCCAATCTACGCTTCTAGGAATTCCCTGGGATCAGCAAGCTGGCCCTTTACCGCCGTAGCCGCCGCCGTAGCGGGAGAGGCCAGGAATATCTCCCCCTGAGGATTGCCCATCCTGCCGTGGAAATTGCGGTTTTGCGTGGATAGACATCGTTCCCCATCCGCCAGGACCCCCTGGTGGACGCCCACACAGGCCCCGCAGCCGGGGGGGAGAATCACTGCCCCGGCTTCCACGAAAACCTCCAGCAGACCCTCCCGCAGAGCGGCGAGGTACGTCTGGCGCGAGGCCGGTCCCACCAGAAGCCGCAGATCAGGATGAACTCTGTGACCGCGCAGAATGCTGGCCGCTACCCTGAGATCGGAGAGCCGGCCGTTGGTGCAGGTGCCGATAAAAACCTGGGAGATGGAAGTGCCCGCGACCTCTTCAATGGGCTGGACGTTATCCACCAGATGCGGCAGGGCCACCTGGGGGGAGAGCTGGCTGACGTCGAGCTCGACCACGCGCTCGTAGCTGGCGTCGGGGTCAGGAGCCAGGGGCATGTAGTCCTCCCCGCGGCCCTGCTCCTCCAGGAAACGGCGCGTGACCTCGTCGGCGGCACAGAGACCGGTCTTGGCCCCGGCCTCGACAGCCATGTTGCAGAGGGTTAACCGCCCCTCCATGCTCATCTCCTCAATCACCGGTCCGCCGAACTCCAGAGCTTTGTAGATACCGCCATCGGCCCCCAGGAGCCCGATCAGATACAAGATGATGTCCTTGGCCTCCACCAGGGGCGGGAGTTGTCCCTGCACCTCGATGCGGCAGGTCTCCGGGATTTTCAGCCACGTCTGGCCCAGAGTCATGGCCACTCCCACGTCGGTGGAACCCATACCGGTGGCGAAAGCCGCCAAAGCGCCCGCCGTGCAGGTGTGCGAATCGGCCCCGATGACAATCTGGCCAGGCTTGGCCCACTGCTCGGCGACGATCTGGTGACAGATGCCGGCCCCCGGCGGGTGAAAGTGCGCCCCCATCTCCAGGGCAAAAGTGCGCAGGCGCTTCTGCACGTTAGAAAGCTCTTTGCGCGGCGAGGGCGCGGCGTGATCGCAGAAGAAAAGGGTGGTGGTGCCCAGGCCATCTCTCCCCAGAGCCTCGAACTGATCCAGGGCCAGAGGCCCCGTCCCCTCATGTGCCAGCAGCAAGTCCACCGGGGCGACGACGAAATCGCCAGCTCTAACCTCACGTCCTATCCGTTGAGCGATGATTTTTTCTGCTAAAGTGTACCCCATTGTTCATCCCACTCCATTGGTAAGCTCTTTGTAGAGGAGCATTAATTCTTTGTCGAAAAGCGGTCTCTTCAACTCCACCGCCGCCTCCCGGACGCGCTCCAGAAGATGATTGGCCGTGTCGGCGTCCAGCTCAATGCCAAACTCGCCCGCGAACTTGTGCATCAGGGCCTTGGAACCTGAGTGCTTGCCGATAATCATCTGCCGCTCCAGGCCCACCTCCTCCGGGCTGAAAGCCTCGTAGTTGGCGGGGTTCTTGAGGATGCCATCGGCGTGGATGCCCGATTCGTGGGCGAAAACATTGGTGCCGATGATAGCCTTCCAGATGGGAATGGCCCGCTGGCTGGCCCCGGCCACATACTCGGCCACCTCCCGGAAGCGCGAGGTATCTATGTCTAAATCCACCCCGTGGAGGTACTTCAGGGCCATCACCACCTCTTCGAGGGGGGAGTTGCCGGTGCGCTCTCCCAGTCCTCCGATGGAGGCGGCCACCGAGGCGGCCCCGGCGCGCAGTCCCGCCAGCACATTGGCCGTGGCCATCCCGAAATCGTTGTGCATGTGCATCTCGATGGGCAGGGAAATCGCCTGAGCAATGCGCTTGATGCGCCCGTAGACGCTAAAGGGGTCATCCACTCCCAGGGAGTCGCAGTAGCGCACCATCCGCGCCCCCAACTTCTCGGCCAGGCGATAATACTCTATCAGGAAAGACAGGTCGGTACGCGAGGCATCCTCCGCGCTGGCGGTGAAGACCAGCCCCTGCGCCCTGGCCTCGTCCGCCGCTTCCTCCAGCCGCTCCAAGACCCAGGCTCGCGAGCGCTGGAACTTGCGCTCGACGTGCACATCCGAGGTGGAGATGGATATGATCACACTCTGGACACCGCACGCGGCAGCATCACGAATGTCCTCCCGCCTCGCCCTGGCAAAGGCATTGACCTCCAGGGGGTCCCCCTTGTCCCCCACCTTTAACCCGGCCTTGACCACCGCCTGTACACACTCCTTCTCCTCCGGTCCCAGAGCGGGAAAGCCCGCTTCAATGGCTGGGACCCCTATCTCCGCCAGCAAAGCGGCGATCTGCTCCTTCTCCCGCCGGGTAAAAATCACCCCGACCGCCTGTTCGCCGTCCCGCAAAGTCGTGTCCAAAAGTCGAATCTTGGCAGTCATTTCCTTTCCTCCCCAGACTTCCGAAGTCTGCCGTGCAAAGCTAAGTATTCATCCACTACCTCTTTGTCGAAGAGGGAGCGCTTGAGAGCGATAGATTTGGAGCGCAGAGTGGGGACCAGGGCCCGCACCTCTTCTTCGGAGGGGTGATAGCCGTATTCGCGCAGTTTCTGATGCACTACACTGGGGCCGGAGTATTTGCCCACGTTGAAGCGGCGCAGAAGGCCCACCTCGCCGGGCAGGAATATCTCGTAGGTTCCTGGATCGCGGGCCGCCCCACTGGCCCGTCCCTCCGACTCGTAGACGAAGAGGTTGCTCCCCACCACCGGCTTCCAGGCCGGCAAGCGGCGTCCCGAGGCCAGGGCCACATACTCCGAGATCTCGCGGAAGAGGGAAGTACAGAGCCCCAGGTTGATGCCCTCACAATAGCGGAGGGCCATCACCAGTTCTTCCAGCGAGGCGTTGCCCGCCCGCTCGCCCAGCCCGTTGACGGTGGTGTTGACGTAGGTGGCTCCGGCCTTGAGGCCGGCGATGGCATTGGCCACGGCCATACCAAAGTCGTTGTGGGTGTGCATTTCGATGGGCAGGCCCGTCTCCTCCACCAGGACCTTGACGCGCTGGTAGGTCTCAAAGGGGTCCAGGATGCCCACCGTGTCGCAATAGCGCAGGCGGTCGGCGCCGGCTTCTTTGGCGACCAGAGCAAATTCGAGGAGGAAATCGGCATCGGCCCGGGAGGCGTCCTCGGCGTTGACCGAGACGTATAGATCGTGGCTCTTGGCGAACTCCACCGAGCGTCGCACCGAATCCAGCACCCATTGCCTGTCCCGCATTAGCTTGTGCTTGATGTGAATGTCCGAGGACGAAATGGACACCGCGACGGCATTGACACCGCAATCGAGAGAGTGCTGGATGTCGCTGATCACGGCCCGGTTCCAGGCCAGGATGCTGGTGGGCAATTCCAGGTCCACGATTTCCCGGATAGCCTTCTTCTCATCGCCACCCATGGCCGGGATGCCCACTTCTATCTGATGGACGCCCAGGCGGGCGAGCATCTTGGCGATGTTGATCTTCTCCTCGTTGGCGAAGACCACGCCCGCCGTCTGCTCACCGTCCCTCAGGGTGGTGTCGTCAATGTAGACCGGGCCTGGGATCTTCGCCGCCAGCATCTCCTCGGAAAAATCGCCCGCTAAACCAAAAGGTCTAAACCTCTGCATGTACCTCTTCCTCCTTCTTCCATCCATTAGCCCAACGTTTGAGCAAGGTATCCACGTCATCCAGCGAGGGCGGCTTCTCATCCGCCAACGCTTTGAGGTGGGCAGTGACCTCTTTTATCTGTCTTTCGTCCAGTTCAAGGCCCAGTTGCTCTGCCCGCCATTTGATGGCATGCCAACCGGTGAGTCTGTGTGCAACCGAGATGTAACGGGAAAGGCCAAAAGCCTCCGGGTTTAAAATTTCATAGGTCTGGGGCTCGTTCAGGATGGCTTTGGCATGGATGCCGGCCTTATGGGTGAAAGCCGTGATGCCGGTGATGTAATTGTTGAAAGGAATATCCACCCCCACCCAGCGGGCCACCATCTGATCCAGCACCCTGAGCACCTCCAGGCGATACTTGCCGACCAGGCGCGGATCAAGGGCGTAGAGCCTGGCGATTAGTCCACCCAAAGGAGTAATGCCATTGCGCTCTCCGATACCCAGCACACTGGTGTCTATGCAGGTAGCACCAGCCTCGAGGGCGGCGTAGCTGTTGGCAATAGCACAGCCGGAATCGTTGTGCCCGTGGAATTCCACCTCGGCCCGCACAAAACTCTTGATTTTCGAGACCAGAGTGTAGACCTCAAAAGGAGTGGCCACGCCCACCGTGTCGGCCACACCCACCCGGTCTACACCCACCTCGTCCACCGCCTTGTACACCGTGAACAGGTCCTCCCAAGAGCTGCGGAAGGAGTCCTCGGTGCTGAAACGCACCTCCAACTCCGGGCGCTGGTCCTTGATGAAGCTGAGGACCTCCACCGCCGCCTCGATAATCTGCGGAATGTCCTTGCCGTGGGAAAAACGCCGTAGAAAAGAGCTGGTCCCGATGACAATATCTATGCCGTCCAGGTCTATCTCCAGCGCCTTGGCAGCATCGTTCTTGTTGCAGCGGATATGGGTCAGGATTTTGGCCCGCAGTCCCAGGGCCACGATGGCCTTGATGTCCTCGTAACTGCCGGGCGATACCACCGGCGAGGTCAGCTCGATATACTCTACCCCGAACTCGTCAAGGGTCCGAGCTATCTCCAGTTTCTGCTGCGTGGTGAAGCTGGCTCCTACAAATTGTTCCCCCTCTCGCAAAGTAGACTCGATGATTTTGAAATCACTGATACCGGTCCTCATGGTCCCCCCTGTGTTATCACCGTTCCCGATCCGGATAAAGCGCGATAGATGGGTCTCTCCACCCGTCCATCGGCGATGACCGCTTTCCTCACACCTCCTTTGAGAGCCTCGATGGTCCCCAGTAACTTCTTCTTCATCCTGCCCTGGGCATAGCGTTCCAGGTATTCCTCGATTTGCCCCTGCCCGACCAGCGGGATGAGAGTCTTCTCATCGCGGAAGTCCTTAAGGAGACCGGGAACGTTGGAGAGGATAATGAGCACCTCAGCGCTGAGGGCCGCGCCAATGGCCGCCGCCACGCGGTCGCCGTCCACGTTCAACGCCTCGCCCTGCTCGCTGATGGCCAGTGGTGCTATCACCGGTACGTAGCCCGCCGCCAGGAGTGCATGGAGCAATTGAGTGTTCACCTTCTCAATCCGACCACTGTAATCGTCGCGCAGCACCTTCTGCTTGCCGTCCTCAATGATGCGCAGCGTGGACTTGCGCTTGCCCTCCAGCAGACGCCCGTCCAGCCCGGAGAGGCCGACGGCGTTGACCCCCAACTGTTGCAAGCGCTCCACCAACAGCTTGTTGATGCGCCCCGCCGTGACCATGGCGAAAATCTCCAGCGTCTCGCGATCCGTATAGCGGCTGACATGCCCCGAAACCGAGGTCACGAAACGCGGGGGATGTCCCAGCTTCTCCGAGATGACATTGGTCTCGTGAGAGCCGCCGTGCACCAGGATCACCTGCTCGCCTTGTTGGACCAATTCGGCAATATCAGCACATACGGCTTCGATGTCCAGGCCACCGTTGCCTCCTGCTTTAACGACGATCATAGTTCCTCCTCCTTGCAGCACGGGCTCAAGCCCGCGTTACTAAATAGTACTCGGTGCGAAACAAGTAGCGGCAGGCGGCCCTTCGTCAGAGCTCAGGACATGCTCTGCCCGCTTATAAGGCCGACACCCTTCGATTTCACTCAGGGCGCAGCCCTTCGTCTCCGCTCAGGACGCAGCAGCAGTCGGCCGCTACGTTTTGTACCGGAAACTAAATAGGATGCAGCCCCGGAAACTCCAAGCCCATCGTCTCCGGCCAGCCATACATCACGTTCATAGTCTGCACTGCATTACCGGCAGCGCCTTTCATCAGATTATCAATAGCGGCAACGACCACCAAGCGCCGCTGTCCCGCATCGGCGACGAAGCCGATGTCACAATAGTTAGCTCCGCTCAGGATTTTGGGCTCCGGATAGCGATAAATCCCGCGTTTGGCGCGCACCAGGCGCACAAAGGGTTCCGCTCCGTAATCCTCGCGATAGATGCGCCACACCTCCCGCTCGTCCAGCTCCTCATGGAGCAGACAATGACAGGTGGCCAAAGCCCCCCGCACGATGCCGACGGCGGTGATGGAGAAATACAAACCCGGCTCCTGCGCATCGAGGGACAACTCCTGCAGCAACTCGGCCAGATGACGATGCCCCACAGGAGCGTAGGAACGCACCACATCGGCCCGCTCCGGATGATGAGAGGCCGGACTGGGCTTGTTGCCCCCTTCTGAGGAGCCAACCTTGACCTCGACCACGGCCTCCCGTACCAATCCCCGCCGGTAAAGAGGCCACAACGCCAACAGAGTGACGATGGCATTGCAACCCGTGCCGCTGGCGTACCGCGCCCCCTGCAACTCCCGGCGATGCAATTCCGGCATGCCATACACGAAGCGCTCCAACCACTGCGGCGCCGGGTGCTGGCGGCCATACCAGCGGGGATAGTCCGCTGCATTGCGCAAGCGGAAATCGGCGGACAAATCCACGATGCGCTCGGCCAGGGAAGCAAACTCCTCAATGCGGTCCATAGCCTGACCATGAGGCAAGGCCAGGAACAGCAAATCACAAGGAGCCAGATCGGCCAGGCGCTTGAAGCGCAAATCGGTGTGTCCCCGTAGATTAGGATGGACCAGGTAGGCATACTGCCCGGCGTAGGTCTCTGAGGTGATCTGGCTCACCTCCACCTGGGGATGAGCCAACAACAGCCGCAGCAACTCGCCCCCGGCGTAACCGGAAGCGCCAACGATAGCAGCCTGGATCATTTACCCTCCCTTGCTATTTTCAACACATAATCAACCATTTTGCCAACGATGTCGGCTTCGGTAGCCTGCATAGCCCCGTGAAATTCCGGGGTATGATTGACTTCATTGACCAGCAACCGCCCCTCCTCCGTCTCCAGCAAATCCACGGCCACGATTCCCCCACCCACCGCGCGGGCCGCCGCCAGCGAGAACTCCACGATCTGTGGAGACATAGGACAGGGCAGAGCCTCCCCGCCCCGGGCCGTGTTGGTGATCCAGTGTCCAGAACGGCGATAGACAGCGTAGACAACTTCATCACCGACCACCAGCGTGCGGATGTCGCGCCCGGGCTTGTCCACATACTCCTGGATGTAGAAAACACTGTGAACGTAGCCCCCCAACGTCGTCTTGTGCTCCAGCAGCGCCTCCGCCGCGTCCCGATCGTTCACCCGGGCCAGCAGCCGACCCCACGAGCCATGCACCGGCTTGAGCACCACCGGATAGCCCATCTCCTCGATAATTTCCAGCGCCGCCTCCGGTGTGAAAGCGATCTGAGTGCGGGGGATGGGTACGCCCGCGGCCTGCAGGGCAGCGCTGGTGAGCAGCTTGTCACCACAGGTCGCCACCACCCGATGGGGGCTGACCGCCGGGATGCCCAGGTCCTCCAGCCAGCGAGTGATGTAGTAAGCCCGCGAGTGACTCAGACAGCGCACCAGAATAACGTCATAATCCCCTAAGGCGTCACCATTCAGATTCCAGGTCACCCACCCGGAGTCTATTCTCTCCACTTCCACGTTGCGCTCCCGCAACGCCTGGAGGAGAAGTTTTTCCTCCAGGCGTACGCGGGAGCATAGCATACCTACTTTTGTCGCCCCGATTTCATAGTTGCGGCCTCCAAAACATAATCAATGATTTTCCCCGGAATGTCTACCCCCGTAGGGGCAATGCTATTGCGAAACTCGGGGGTGTGGTTGACCTCGCTCACCAACAAGCGACCATCGGGAGCCTCCAGGATGTCTATGGCCACCGCGCCACCGCCCACAGCTTGCGCCGCAGCCCTGGAAATGCGATCTATCTCCGGGGTGATAGGACAGTTCGAAGCGCTCCCACCCCGCGCCGTGTTGGTGATCCAGTGCGGTGAATTGCGGTAGATGGCGGCCACCGTCTCATCACCTACGACAAAACTGCGGATGTCGCGCCCGGGCTTGTCCACGTACTCCTGGATGTAGAAAACGCTGTGGACGTAGCCCCCCAACGTCGTCTTGTGCTCCAGCAGCGCCTCCGCCGCGTGTCGGTCGTTCACCTTGGCCAACAGTCGCCCCCACGAACCATGCACCGGCTTGAGCACCACCGGATAGCCCATCTCCTCGATGGCCTCCAGCGCTGCCTCGGGCGTAAAAGCGATCTGGGTGCGGGGGATGGGTACGCCCGCGGCCTGCAGGGCAGCACTGGTGAGCAGCTTATCGCCACAGGTCGCCACCACCCGGTGGGGGCTGACCACCGGAATGCCCACGTCTTCCAGACAGCGGGTGAGGTAATAAGCCCGGGAGTGGCTCAGACAGCGGACGAGCATGGCGTCGAATCGTTCCAGCCCGTTCTTACCCAGGGCGAAGATCACCCCCCGCGGGTCAATCCGCTCGTAGTCCACCCCTCGTTTTTCCAGAGCCGTGAAAAGCAACTTCTCCTCGACCCGCACCCGAGAACATATCACTCCTATCTTTACTTCCCCATTTGTACCGCCTCCCATGTGTTATCTTTCGCTGTAGGATAAGCTTCGGCTTGTCCATGTGGTGGGTTGGCAACCCGACTCACGGTTTACTCGCCCCAGTCTTCCTCGACCTCGGGAGCCAGTTCCAGAGTGATGGGATCTACACTCATCACCTCCAGCTCGACCCCGCAGTCTGGACAGACCAGGATCTCTCCCTCCTCCACATCGGGAGCCAAGTCCAGTTCTGCTGCACATTCGGGACATTCGACCATACTTTCACCTCCTCCTCAGTATAATTAGTGTAAAGGCGTAGCGGCGACCCGCTGCCCGTGCCCTGAGCCCTGCCGAAGGGCATGTCCTGAGCTTCGTCGAAGGGCCGTCCGCTGCTACATCCCATACCTCGCTTTGTAGGGTTCACTTCAAGCCCCTTGCTTCGCAAGGGGTCTGTGACAGCTCATACCTGGCACTTGGGCTCGGTGCTCTGGCGCAGCGGTGACTCCACCCGCCTGCGATGGGATTTCTTACCGCGCCACCCCGGTCACAACAATCGTCGGGGCGCGCTATGATGCTCCACCGATTCTCCCCCCCTCCCTTCCCCGCCAACACGGGACAGGGAGGGGAGTCGGGGGATGGGGCGCCGCCGCTACGCCTTGCACATCGCGGAACCACCCCGCTTCTCACAGAGCGATCTGCGCCTGTTGAAGAACTGCTGCAAAGCCATTATTGGCCGCCGCCAGATCCTTGAGCTTGCCGATGTCCAGCCCGTTGACGGTGACCTCTACCTTATCCAGGCCATTGATAATCAGTTCGGCCTCCTTGCGGTAAGCATCCATGACATAAGGAATGCCGGAGACCTTGGCCGCCTCCTCGGTGAGAGCCATCAAATCGTTACGGCTGATGGTGGAGACCCGGAAATTGCGGCTGCCGGCCATTAGCTGCTGCAGACCGATCTTCAGCTTGTTGACGAAAGAGTAGAAGCCGATAGCGCCCAAAGGCAGCTCCTTGACTTCTTCGCCGTATTTATCGCGCAGGGTCTCGTATTCGACGAAGATCTCCTCCACCGTGGTACCGTACTGAGAGACGACCTTGGGCAACTTGCCCTCCTGCAGCCAGAGGCCGATGTTCTTGCCGACCATGCCCGGAATCATGAGCGCGCGGCCCATGCAGACGGCCTTCACAAAGGGAGCTCCCATAGCGATGGCCTTGAAAATGTGATCCTCCGTCGAGAAGCCGCCGGCCATAGCTATATCGGGGACGTAGGCCCCTTTGGCGGCCAGCATACTGCACAGCTCATAGGTCATGGCCTCCAGGTAGAAAGTGGGCACGCCCCACTCGCACATCATGCGCCAGGGACTCATGCCCGTCCCGCCGCCAGCGCCATCAATGGTGAGCAGGTCGAGCCTGGCGTCGGAGGCCCACTTGATGGCCATGGCCAGCTCGCGCATGGGGTACGCGCCGGTTTTCAGGGTGATGCGTTTGGCCCCCAGTTGGCGCAGCCGCTCGACCTCTTTCATGAAAGCTTCCTGATCAATGAAGCCCAGCCGCGAGTGGCGCTCGAATTGCCTCAGGCCCCCGTCTTTGTAAGCGGCCTGAACGGCTGGCAGTGAGGGGTCGGGGGTAATCAGATAACCCCGCCGCTGTAGTTCGAGGGCTTCCTCCAGGGAATTTACTTTGACCTCGCCGCCGATGCACTTGGCCCCCTGGCCCCATTTCAACTCGATGGTCTCCACCCCCAGCTTTTCGATGGCGTATTCGGCCACCCCGAAGCGAGTATCCTCCACGTTCATCTGAACGACAATGTCCCCGTATCCCTCGTACCAGCGGCGGTACGTCTCCACCCGTCGTCGCATATCCGGCGACTCTACCACTTTGTTGTTCTTGTCCAATTCGACGTGGGGGTCCATGCCGCACACGTTCTCGCCGCAGACAATGGTAATGCCCGAAATGGCCGCGCCCACGGCGCAGTGTTCCCAATTGCGGCGGGCTACCTCGGTGGAGCCCAGCGCTCCGGTGAAGACGGGAACCCTCATCCGCACTTTGTGCTTGTAGCCGTATTCCGTTTCCGTATTCACAGTGGGGAACAGAGTGGTGTCCGGATTGCCCTCTATCTCAGCGGGCAATCCTTTGGCTCCCAGGGCGTAACCCTGGATGTTCAGATGGGAGTAGTCAACCGGATAGTTCTTGTCGGTGCCGGCGGTGAGGGTGCCAAAGGGCCCCGGATAGAGAACTTCTCGGCCCCTGAAGGCGGCCTGGAAGATCTCACAGTTCCCCTTGCAGCCATCAACGCAGCGGGTACAGATGCCAGAACCCGGCACCACCGTCCTGGCGCGATTGGCCGTCTGAGTGACGTCCCCTGAGTTAGGTCGTTGCAGATTCATCTCCTTTCCTCCTTCCTGGGATTTGGTGAGCTTTGAGGTGCTCTCGGGCCCGTTCGATCTGGGCACGAACCGCCTGGGGTGCCGTGCCCCCCTCCGTATCCCGCGCCTCCACCGAACGCCGGAAGTCAAAGACTTCGTAGACATCGGCGGTGAAGGCGGGATGGATGGCTTGGTACTCGGCCAGGCTGAGACTCTTGAGTGGCACGCCCAGTTCTTCGGCGCGTCTGATAGCCCGGCCCACCACATGGTGGCTTTCGCGGAAAGGCACCTCTTTGTGCACCAAATAATCGGCCAGGTCGGTGGCCAGGATGGCGTCATCCAGAGCAGCGGCCATGCGCGCATGGTTGACCGTCAGGGTGCGAATCACCTCCGCCGCGATGGGGAGTTCTAACTTCAACGTATCAACTGCATCGAAGACAGCTTCTTTATCCTCCTGTAAATCCTTGTTGTAAGACGAGGGCAGTCCTTTTAGTGTCGTCAGCAGGCCCGTCAGGTGACCGACGATGCGCCCGCTTTTACCCCGCATCAACTCCAACGAATCGGGGTTCCTCTTCTGAGGCATGAGACTGGAGCCGGTGGAGTAGGCCTCATCCACCCGCACAAAGCCGAACTCCTGGCTGGACCAGATGATGAGGTCTTCCGCCAGACAGCTGAGATGAATCTGCAACAGCGCCGCCCAGGCCAGGAATTCGACCACGTAGTCGCGATCGCTGACCGCATCCACGCTGTTCTCGCTCACGGCAGGGAAACCCAACTCCACCGCCAGGGACTCCCGGTCAATGTCCAGGGGATTCCCGGCCAGCGCCCCGGAGCCCAGGGGCATGACCGCGGTACGCCGCGCCACATCGGTCAGCCGCTCCTGATCCCGCTGGAACTTCCAGAAGAAAGACATCAGCCAGTGGCTGAAGAGCAGGGGTTGCGCCTGTTGCAGATGGGTATAGCCGGGCATGATAGCTTCCAGATGGGCTTCGGCCTTGTCCACGATGGCCTGCTGCAGAGCGGTCAGCGCTTCGCGCAAGACGGTCATCTCGTCCAACAGGTAGAGGCGCAGGTCTGTGCTCACCTGATCGTTGCGGGAGCGGCCAGTGTGCAGCTTACCCGCCACCGGACCTATCAGCTCGCCCAGCCGCCGCTCGACGGCGGTGTGGATGTCTTCGTCGCCGGGCTTGATCTGAAAGGCGTCGGCATCGAATTCGGCGCGTACCTGTTCCAGGCCGGCGATGAGTTGATCGCGCTCCTCAGCGGTGATGATGCCCGCCTGCGCCAGCGCTCCGGCGTAGGCGATACTGCCGCGAATGTCCGCCGCGTACATCCTCCGGTCGAAATGGATCGAGTCGCCAAATTGGCGCGTCAACTCATCAGGTTCCGCCGTGAACCGCCCACCCCAGAGCTTCATCTCTCGGACTCCATGTCTTTCGCCATTCGCTATTCGCTCAGTCCCGTTTGAAGCGCTTATAATCAGGCGACTGCAGCCCTCTCAACGCACCGTTCTGCATGTCTATCAGAGCCTTGACTTTAAGCGGTAACCCGAACAGATTGATGAAGCCCTCCGCGTCGCTTTGATCGTACACATCATCCTTGCCGAAAGTGGCGAAGTCCTCGCGATAAAGACTGAAGGGCGATTTACGACCCACGACGGAACAGCTCCCCTTGAACAATTTGACCCGCACAGTGCCGGTGACCCGTTCCTGGGTCTTGGCCACGAAGGCCGACAGGGCTTCGCGCAGGGGAGTAAACCACTTGCCGAAGTAAACCAGCTCCGCGTAGCGATGGGCCACTATCTCCTTGTAATGCAAAGTGTCCCGGTCCAGGCAGATTTGCTCCAGACCCTGATGGGCGGTGTAGAGAATCGTGCCGCCGGGGGTCTCATACACGCCCCGCGATTTCATGCCCACCAGGCGGTTCTCCACCAAATCAACGCGGCCCACGCCATGCGCACCGCCCACCTCGTTCAGATAAGAAAGCAGCTCCACCGGTCCCATGGCCTGACCATTCACTGCTACCGGCACGCCCTGCTCGAAGTCCACCGTCAGGTAGAGCGGCTCGTCGGGAGCCTTTTCCGGAGCGACAGTGAGTTGAAACATCTCTTCTTCGGGCTCAGTCCAGGGGTCCTCCAGAATGCCGCCCTCGTGACTCAAGTGCCAGATGTTACGGTCGCGGCTGTAGATGGATTTTTCGGTCGCGGCCACCGGCACGTTATGCGCTCGGGCGTAGGCCAGCGCATCCTCTCGCGATCGAATCTCCCATTCCCGCCACGGGGCTACGACCTGGAGCGTCGGGTTGAGAGCTTTGACCGTCAACTCGAAGCGCACCTGGTCGTTGCCCTTGCCCGTGCAGCCGTGCGCCACAGCTTCGGCCCCTTCTTCCTCTGCGATTCGGACCATGTGCTTGGCGGTGACCGGGCGAGCGAAGGACGTACCCAGCAGGTACAGGCGCTCGTAGATGGCGCCGGCCTGCATGGTGGGGAAAGCGTACTCGGTGAGGAACTCCTCGCGCAGGTCCATGATGTAAGCTCTGCTGGCCCCACTGGCGAGGGCTTTCTCCTCCAGCCCTTCCAGTTCCTCGGCACCCTGGCCCAAATCGGCGGTGAAAGTGATCACTTCACAGCCGTAGTTCTCCTTCAGCCAGGGTACGATGCACGAGGTGTCCAGCCCACCGGAGTAGGCCAACACCACCTTGTTGAACTTGCCTTTCTTCATCACACTGTCCTCCCCAATTGAGTGATCTTAAAACCTCAGTAAAACGAAAGCGCGATGGGATATATTGCTCCATCGCGCTAAAGAAGAGCCAGCCTCCGTCTGGAGGCTGGCTTATTATG
>JACIWR010000005.1 GCA_014360845.1 Anaerolineae bacterium | reverse complement strand
CCCGGGGACGTTCCATGCGGCAAGATGCTGTCTTTTGCGCGGTTTTCTCAGCCGAGACGCCCCCGGGACGGGGGCTACGAGCCTGGGGAGGACAGTGCGCCTGCTAGCCTGAGTAGTAACGTTTTCTAATGGATTGCCAATCCGACCTGCTACGAGGGCCATGACCGCGCCTCTACTCTAAATTCGCGCTGAGGCCCCGGTAAGCCTGGCTTTCCCCACTGAAAGTAGCGGTTTCGACCAACTCCTTCAGGGCTGTCAGGGAGATGTTTACCCCGGCGTCGGCCAGCGCATGGACCGCCGCCCTGAGCTCCTCGTGTTCCGCTTTGACCGCAGCAACCAGTCCCTGGCTATCCCGGACCACTTTGACGTTGAGCGCCAGGTTCAATCCCTTGTCCTGAAAGACGAGGTTCACTCTTCTCGACTCGTGATCGAACTGTATATGATCGATCTCCTCAAAGAGCCTTAACCCCAGGGTGCCGACCTCTCTGACCAGGAAATCGCCGATGGCTTCTACATTCTGTCGGGCGGTATCAATGAGAAAGATGAATCCCAGCCGCCCCTTTTTCGTGATGGCAGGGATGGCGTGGACACTCTCCGCTCCCAGGGCCATAAGCTGTTCGATGATGTAGGGGACCGCTTCCCCCGCTACGTTGTCTACGTTCACCATTACCAGCATGAGATCTCCAATTGATGGGGGCAGGGGCGGATCGAGCAACTCCGCCCCCACCCCTGGGATTAGCGGAGGATCAGTCCTCCAGGTCCTTCATGATCCGCACGGCCAGCCTGGCCACCTCTCGGGCTGTGTCCTTCGCTCCCGGAATGGCGGCGGTGATCTTGGCTCCCTTTTCCGCGACCTTACCGGCGTCTTTCCAGGTGTACTTGCCCATGGCTGCGGCTACGGCAGCCGGGACAACCACGTTGATGGTGCAGCAGCCGACGTACATAATCTCCTGGATCACCGCTGAGGCCACGGTGATGGGCAGGGAGAGCTCGGCCTTTTTGTGCAGGACGGCGTCGGGGATCACTTTATGGCAGAGGCCCTCGAAGACGAACTTCTCGCCATCCACGGTGACCTCGCAGTCTACATCGGCGTCGAAGCCCCAGTAGGTCTTGGCAAAGGGATGATCACGCCGTGCTCCGCCGGCCATCTTGGTGAACTTGATGGTGATGTCCTTGCCGAAGAAAGCGCTGAGGATCTTGGAGGCGTTGGCCTCGACCTTGGCCTGCCGCTCCTTGTCCAGGGCGAAGCAGACGTCGGCCAGGTCCTTCCCGGCTTTCATCTCGTCGTAGGCGTATCGGGCCCGGCGGTAGACGGCGTTGGCCCGAATGCCATCGGTGGCTTTGATGATGGTCTCGGTGACCGGCCCCCGGCGGATCTGCTCGGCCTTGCGGGCCACTGTGTTGGTAGAGAAGGCAGCGATCTCGGGGTCAATCCACTGGGTGAGTTTCACCTCTCGCAAGGCATCGGCTGCCGCCTCGACGTCGCCGCTGTGGGCGATGAGCAGGTTCATGGCGATGACCCCATCGGCTGCCAGGTGGGCCAGCGGCGGGTTGACCGGCCCGCCGCCGAAGCCGGCGCCGATCATCGGGGCCTCCATGAAAGCGGCCAGGATCTCGTTCAGGGTCATCATGCCGATCACTGAAGGCGCTCCCACGTCCTTGAGGATCATCCCCAGACTGCCGACGAGGCTGGCGGTGTCGTATTCTTTCCCCGTGCCTCGCAGATGAAGCTTCTCCGGGAGGCCGACGGCTTCGGCGGCGCCCTTGCCGGCCAGATAGCAGGTGCCCTGGACGAAGAACTCGCCGTATTCGGCCCCGATCATCCCATCGGGGTTGATGATCTCCAGCACCGCAGCCGCGGCCAAAATGGCACATTGGATGGGGCTGGGGCTGATGCCCACACCGCGATAGGCTTTCATCATCGCGTCTACCGCGATTTTACCGCCCTTCATGCACAGGTCTACGTAGACCATATCCTCGCCCAGCACGCTGTGCCCCATGGGAGCCCCACCGGCCACGAAAGCGGGCACATTGGCACCGTCTACGCGGACCAGCTCGCCTTTCTGCATCGCTTCGTAGAGGGCCTGTACTGCGGCGAAGCCGGAGACCTTGTTGGTCAACTTGGAGGTGGGGATGGCAGCCACGCCCGAGCGACAGGCCCCGGCCTTCATCCGCGCCATCGCTCCCAGCTTGCGGTTGCCCGCCGGAACCCCGGCCCGTGGTGCTGTGCCGGCGATATTGAGCAAAGCAGCGGTGATCAGTGCCGCGTTCGCCGGCGCAGCGCCCGCCTCCATTGCCGCTTTGACGCCCACTTCCACTACATGATCCAGGGGCAGTTCCTCCAGGTTGGCATCGCTCAATTCGATGCTCCGCCCTCTCAGGATCTCGACCGTCATGGCGTTGGCGGCGCAGAGGGCTGCCAGGTTGAGCATCCCGTGGCCCTTGGTCAGAGCTTCAATCCGGTCGCTGGTGGTGTACTCCACATTCGAGTTCACGGCCATTATCGCAGCATAGATTTCCTTTTCCATTGGTAAACCCCTTTCAAAGGATTTGTGAGAGCTTCAGCTCGTCGTTTCAAAAACACCCTTTATGTTCCTTCTCTCACCTCCTCTCAACTTCGCCAGGGCCAGCAGCCCCCGGCTCTCTATCTCGGTTCCCGATCAAGCCGGGTTCGAACAGCTTTGGGTGTCTGGTCATCGGTGGCCCTCCTGAGCCTCAGCGGAAGAAAGCTCGCCCGTCAAAAGCGAAGGCATCGCGGGCTTTGGCCACGCAGCAGGGGTACATCGGCGGCAACTCATCGTCCGGGCCGAAGTAACGCCCTTCCAGGATTTCATCCATGTCCGGCTGGAGCCTGCCGCCCACCACCCGGCACTCGAAGAAGATGATTACCGCCTGGACCTGGTCGCCATTTGGATACGTGACGGCATAATCGGGGCTGGAGTAGACGCCGATAAGCGCCACCGGCTCCACCTCCAGTCCCGTCTCCTCGCGCACTTCGCGGACCACCGCCTCGTCGGCACGTTCGCCCGGTTCCATGGCCCCGCCGGGAAAACTCCACAGGTTGACGCCGTCGCTGCGCCGCAGGAGTAGGATGCGCCCCTGCTCATCGCGGATGCAGGCCGCAGCGGCAGGATGCAACAACGGATCGTGGCCTACACATTCCCGCAGACGCAGGAAGTACTCCGACATTCCGCTCATCGCCCACCCCGCTGGCGCCACCGCCAGCGCCGACCGCCGCCCCGCGGTAGCGCGGTGGGAGCAGCGGTCTTTGTGGAACCGATAGCGCTGCGGTTGATGGCCGATGGCGACGAGCGGCTCGCTCGCCGGTCCCATGCATTTAGCAACGAAGCGACCACGCGGGGCACTACCTCAGTCCCCACAAAAGCCAAGGCCGTCCCCAGCCAAGTGGTTCGGGCAGGGCGTTGCCATGTTGTGGGTGGTGTTGGCCTGACGGCGGGGGCTGGTTGTGTGATGGGCACTGGTTGCGGCACGCGCTCGCCCTCGCTGATCGGTTCACTCACCGCCAGGATTGCCCCCTGCGGGCAGGCATCCACGCAGGCCTGGCACTCGTTACACCGGCTTTGCTCGAGGGTCGCCACGCCATCCTCCAGGCGAATCGCTCCGCTGGGGCAGGCGTCCACGCACACACCACACCCTTTACAACGTTCACCATCCACATAAACCATTCACATCACCTTCTCTCCTGAGTTACTTCCCACCCTCCCGCAGGTTGGAAACCTGCGGGAGGGTCTCTTAACCAGCTCTTTTGCTGAGAAGCCTCTGCACCTGTGCCAGCAAGTCGTCCGGGTCTACGGGTTTGGTAAGCCAGGCGTCAATAGGGATGTGCTCGTCTGTGGGAAAAAGGCTGGCATGGGGGCTGGAAATGATATGCGAGACCATAATCACCGGGATGTCCTTGAGGTTGGGATCGGCCTGCATCTCGTGGCTAACGTTCAGGCCCTCAAGAATGGTGGACATGATCACGTCCAGCAACACGATGTCCGGCTTATCCTGGCGCATGGCCTGCAGGGCTTCTTTCCCATCGCTCGCGGCAGCGACCTCGTGGCCTTGGGATTGCAGGATCGTGCGGGTGATCTCCACGAAGTCGGGGTCATCGTCAACGATCAAAATCTTGGCCATGGGATTTTCCTCCATAAATTTCCGGTGGCGCTTTTGCCTTCACCCGCTCATTCCCCACCTGGAGGATAGTTTCCAGGAGTTGGCGATGGCCATCTCGGCTGCGTTAACCAACTGGTAAGCGATGGGCGAGGCCGTGAGCGCCGGGTGAGTTCCCGTCTGGAAAGTGGCGATGTCATCGGCGGTCATCCTCTGGTGGATACAGGCGCTGATGGCGTTGATGAGCTCACCACCGCTTTTGGCACCCGACACCTGACCACCCAGGATCACGCGGCTTCCGGCTTCGAAGATCAGCTTGACTCTCAGTTTCTCTGCCCCTGGCATGCACCCCGGGTGGCGATTGACGGCCTCCGCCTCTCCCACGATGACGGTATAGCCTTTTTTCCTGGCTTCGGCCTCGGTGAGCCCGGCAGCTGCGAAGGCGGTCTCCCCTAAGATGGTCGAGTAAACGCCGATCACGCCCATGTTCACGCGGCGCGGGGAGAACAAGTTGGCTCCTGCGACGCGCGCTTCCATGGTGGCTATCGAGGCCAGTTTCAGGCGAGAGGGCTTGCCGTCGAAGAAGGACACTTTCTCAGCGCAGTCGCCGCAGGCGAAGATGTGCTCATCGCTGGTCTGCATGTAGCGATTGACCTGAATGCCCTTGGTAGGACCTATCTCCAGGCCAGCCTTCTTGGCCAGCTCTGCATTCGCCGCGGCCCCGATGCCCATGATCACCATATCGGCCTCGATTTCCCTGCCGCTGGCCAGTCGGACCCTTTCCACCCTCTCGCCGCCCAGGAAAGATTCCACCTTTTCATCGAGTAGAAGTTCGATACCCTGGTTCTGGAGAGCCTCTTCAGCTTTGACGCAGAAGTCCTCATCGTAGACCAGTTGCAGGCAGTGCCTGAGCATTTCGACAATGCTGATGTTGAGGTCTTTTCTCCTCCTCCTGGCCTCCTCGGCGATCTCCACGCCGATGAAGCCGCAGCCCACAATGACCAGATTCGAACAGGTGTCCATGGCGTCGCACATGCGTTGAAGGTAGGCAACGTCTTTTCGAATGGCGAAGATGTTCTCTTTGTCCACCCCGGGGATAGGGGGCACTATTGGCCCGGAACCCGTGGCGAGAACAAGCCTTTGGTAGCCTATCTTCTCCCCGCCAGCGGTTGTGATGGTGTGGGCATCACGGTCTATGTCGGTGACCTCGTCTACCAGGAGCTCGATGCCGTTCTTTTCGAGTACTGCATCGGGGATCAGGTCTTTTTCCGGGCATCCGACAATCCCGAAGATGTAGGGGATACCGCAGGGGATCAACACCTGCTGTTCCTTCCTGACCAGCAAGACACTCTTTTCAGGGTAGTGTCTGCGCGAGGTGATGGCAGCCGGTATCCCTGCTGCACTCCCCCCAATAACTACTACATCGGCCTTTCTCATTGCGGTTACTCCTTTCTTTTGTTCGCTTTGCCCCTGTTGCCAGGGTGAATAGTTTTGCATTCCCGGTAAGGAGAATGCACCGATAGGGAGCTTTGTCCAGCGCAAGAGACATGACACGCCATGTGCAACTTTTGGCGTCAAGCGGTTGAAACCGCGCCTATGGAGCCTCCAGCTGGCCGTCCGCCTGCGCGGACGGATGGCGTCCCTGTAGGGGGACGCCCGGCTGCAAGCCTATTAGGGGCGATTTCAATCGCTAGAGTCAAGTTGCACATCGCGGGATGGTTCATTTTGTGGGGGAAATAGGTTTACACTTTTTGAAGTCCCGAAATAGCTACGCCCGGTGACCGGATCGACTGGACAATCAACCCGCGACACCTTTCCTGCTCACCTCTCGGCTTATGCAGGTTCTCTGTCAACGAATATCCAACGAATAAACGAATAGATCCGCGATCATGGTCATTCGTTTATTCGTTTCGCCATTCGCCGACAGCATGCTTCCCGATCAAAATGTCAACCTATTCTGAACTATCCCCACATCGCGTATGACATTGCCGGTTTAATGCGCCAACTTCTCCAATCGTGCTGTTATCTCGTCCAATTGTCGGCGTAGCATCTCCGCTTCCTCGCGCAGGCGACCAGCTTCGTCCTTTTCGTACTCGCCTGGCGCAGGGATTTGCCCGTGTGCGACGCTCTCGCGGCAGGGGGCAGCGCCCCGCAGCGCGCCATTGAGATACTGTTCCAGGGCATGGCGCACCGTGCCCGTGGCGCCGGTCACGGGTTCGATGCCGTATTGTTCGAAGAAAGCCACGGCCCGTCCACCCATCCCGCCGGTGAGCATCACGTGCACACCCTGGCTGTTGATGAAAGCGGGCACCTGGCCTGGTGCGTGGTCGCCGTAGTAGGGATTATCCACGGCCTGGACATTTTTGATCTCGCGGCCTTCCACATCCACCAGAATGTAGTGTGGGCAGCGCCCGAAGTGCGGGCTGACCACGCTATCCAATCCGTTCTTGTCGTCTGCTGAAATGGCGATACGCATGGGTTATCTCTCCTCGTATAATTAGTGCAAAGGCGTAGCGGCGGCCCGCCGTGGCCGCGTTCCCGGGCGGACAGGGCATGTCCTGAGCTTCGTCGAAGGGCCGTCCGCCGCTACATCACATATCTCGCTTTTCCAATTTTTCGATTCGTTCCATGACCTCGGCCAACTGGCGGCGCAGATCGGCTGCTGCCTGGCGTAAGGCGTTGATTTCCTCTTCGCGTTCGCGAGCAGGCACGGAGGTTGGGGGCGGAGTTGTTGGGGGAGCTGGCGGCGTCTGGGGTATGCTGCTCCGTCCACCACGGCCCATACCTCGACCCATACCCCGACCGCCTCCCATACCCATCCCGGCGTGAGCCTGGACGTTGGCCCCACCCGCGGGCCGGAGTTGCCCGCTCTTGTACGCCTCCACTGCCTCGCGCACCGTGCCCTCTGGGATGAGATAGACCGGCACTCCCGCCGCCTGGAAGACGTTGAAGGCGTTGGGGCCCACGTTACCGGTGAGCACGGCCTGCGCTCCCTGCTCCACGATGAACTGGGCGGCCTGGATGCCGGCCCCTCCGGAAGCGGACATGGCCGGATTGGGCACCGCCTCAAACTGCATCGTCTCCGGGTCTACGAAGATGTAAGTAGAGCATCGCCCGAAAACGGGACTGGCTGGCGCGTCCAGGTCAGCCCCGTTGGACGTGATGACGACTTTCATTTGCGAACCTCCTTGTTTGAGGATATAATACCTTGTACGTTGTGTGTTGCGTATTACGTGCCGTGAAAGAGACAGGCGTCACGTTTCACGCCTCGCGTTTCACGCTTCACGTTCTACGCCTCACGCAACGGGTGCTCGGGGCGGGTGGCGATTCCCCAGATTCCGTTCACCCGCCCCGATGTTATTCCGTTGTCGCCCCGCTACTTCTCCTGCTCGAGCTCGGCGATGCGCTTGCTGATGGCGTCGAGCTGTCCTTTCAGCCATTCAGCCTGTTCTTTGAGCATCTCGGCCTCTTGTTCCCTGGTCGGCGGGGCGTAGGGACCGTAAGCCGGTGCGTATCCGAAACGGGCCCAGCCCGGCAGCCCGGTGGCGTAGTACCAGTGCCGCCAGCGCCAGCCGCGTCCCCAGCCGCCACCCCAGCCCATGCCGTAGCCGCGTCCGGGGATGGGATTGGCGTAACCCGGCACGCCGTAGCCGGCGCAGTACCCGGCTGCCCGCCCGGTCATCGGACCCATACCCATCGGGCCGGTTCTATCTCCTCTTGGCATTCAGCTCACCTCCTTTCCGCAGTTGGTTTTTGTGTGATTTCACCATCGTCGTGCGCGGGACCAGCGACCCCGGCCCCGGCCTCGTCCGCCCCAGCGCCTGAACCACAGGCCCAGGCGTGGCCGGAAGAACGTCGCCGCGCGGCGGAGCATGCCGAAAGCCGAGGGGACAGGCATCCCCAACGGACGGCTCAAGCGCGCCGGTATGCCCGCCAGCCCCGCGTATCCGTAGGCAGGGCCCTGTGTACCCGGTTCAGGGAGCACGAAGGCACAATAACCCTCCCCGCGCCCGGTCATAGGCCCCAGTCCACGGGGGCCGGTTCCATCAAAGCCTGGCATTGCACATCACCTCCTCGCATAATTTAGTGCGAAGCCGTAGCGGCGGCCCGCTGTGGCCGCGTTCACGGGCGGACAGGGCATGTCCTGAGCTTCGTCGAAGGGCCGTTCGCCGCTACATCTCTCGCTTTCGGGAGGTGCGACGCACTTGCGAAGCGCGTCGCACCCGACCGCACCTGATCAGTGTCCGAAAACCGGCTTGACCTTTTGTGCCGGCACTCGTTCCATGATGCGCTGCGCGATAGGTTCGAACTCCGTGGCCGGGTAGTCCTCGACCTGGCCCGCATCACAGCGAGCGGCCAGGTTGGGATCGAGGGGCAGGTGGCCCAGCATGGGTATGCCCAGTTGCGCCGCCGTCAACGCTGCCTGACTGGGACCGAAGACCTCGATGCGCCGCCCGCAGTCGGGGCAGGTGACGTAGCTCATGTTCTCCACCAGCCCCAGGATGGGGATGTTGAGCTGTTGGGCCATGCGCGCTGCCTTGCGCACCACCATCCCGGCCAGGTCCTGCGGCGAGGTGACCAGCACCACCCCGCTCAGGGGGATGGACTGCATCACCGTCAACGAGGCGTCCGACGTGCCCGGCGGCAGGTCAATGACCAGCGTGTCCAGGTCGCCCCAGAACACCTCGCCCCAGAACTGCTTGATGGCCCCGCTGATCAGCGGCCCGCGCCAGATGACGGCCTCGTCCTCGCTGGGCAGCAACAGGTTGATGGAGATGACCTTGATGCCCGTCTGGCTGTCGGCCGGGAGAATGCCCAGCGGGCTCATGGCCGGTGGATTGTGCAGGCCGAACATGCGCGGGATGCTGGGTCCGGTGATGTCCGCGTCCAACACGCCCACGCGCTGCCCCTGGCGTCGCAGGGCCACCGCCAGCAGCGCCGCCACCGACGACTTTCCCACCCCACCCTTGCCGCTCATCACGGCGATCACGTGATGAATGTCGTTGAAGCGCTCGGCCAGGGGCTTTTCTTCCTGCTGCTGACCGAGAATCTGAGCCCGCTCTTGAGGGGTCATCTCGGCCAATTCCACCTCGACCGCCAGATTTTCGTCCAGCTTGCCGATGGCGGATTTCACGTCATCCACGATTTTGCTCTTGAGAGGGCAGGCCAGGGTGGTCAAGGCCAGAACAACGTTTACCTGCCCGTTCTCAATGGTGACATCGCGCACCATTCCCAGTTCAACAATGTTTCGCCCTAATTCGGGGTCTATCACTCCTCGTAGTGCGTCAAAAATTGCCTCGGTTGTAATCATGCGCTTTTCTCCTGTCAGATATGATCGGTACTTTTGCAGATTTTACAGAACAGTCCCAATGGCTGCCTATTTCACCGCCGAGACGCCGAGCACGCGGAGAACTTTATAGATTTTCTCGGCGTCCTCTGCGCCTCTGCGGTGATGATCGGAGACATTGTAAAAAGTGCAAAACTGCTGATGATGGTGTAAGGGCTTTTCCGGTCACAGAACCACGCAGAAAATCGGACTTTCTGTGGGAATCTGTGTGTTTCTGTGGCGGAATTAATCCCACGGTTAAGTGGGGCGTCACCGGTCTTGTCCCCGACGGACGTTATCGTTTCATCGTCAGCAGACGCTTGCCCGGGATCTGCCGGAAGGTTGCGCCCTGGCTGACGGCTCGCAACACGGCGGGTACGTCTATCACCTGCGTCCCGGCGATGGCGTCCACACCGTAGTCGAAAAGCAGCGGCGAGAGGGGGGCGCTCCCACCCAGGACGAGAACATAGGCCTCGGGACGGCAAAGGGCCACCAGTTCCTCGAAGGTGTGATTGATCAGTGCCGTGCCGGTGATGGCCACCACATCGGCCTGGGGGATGACCTGCGGCGCGGCTGCGGCGGGCAAGTCATCGCCCCGTGGACGCTGTTCCAGCACCCACACTGTGTCCGCTACCCGTCGCACGCGGGGGATGAAGGGAAAGTGTCCGACGATGGCCACTTTCTTTCCCGCGCCCTTCTCGACGATCACCTCCTCGGCGTTGACCTCGAGGCATGCCTCTTCGGCCACTTCCAGCAGCGCGTTCACCGCTGCCATGCCGATGCTGGCTTCCACGGGGCTGGTGGAGCGGAGCAAGGCAGCCAGCTCCAGCGCCCTCTTCTCCAAAAGCCGCCCCGCATCACGTACCGGTGGCCCCTCGTGCACCTCGCTGCGCAGGGTCGAGGCCAGTCCGCAGCGGGGTGGGTCGGTCTTCAGCGCCACCGCCGTCCAGAAGGCTCCCACGCACACCTCGCGTACCGCGGCGTCCGCACGCTCCGCACGCAAAGAGGCCAGCAACCGCTCAGTGATGCTCACCCTCGCCCTCCTCCATGTGCTGCTCGTAAGCTGCCATGAAGTAGTTAATCAGATCGCGCGTCTCCTCCAGGTCTTGCACCCACTGGGCCAGGGCGTCGTCCCCTGCGGCGGTGATGCTGTACACCCGGCGCGGGGGGCCCTGCGTTTGCTCTTCGTCCCAGGTGGAAGTGACCCAGCCTCTATCCTCCATATCCCGCAGGGCACGGTAGATCACGCTGGGGTTCAAGTTCTCCAGGCCGAACTCGGCCAGTTGCTCCAGCAGGGTGTAGCCGTGCGCCCGTCCCCGGTGGAGCAACAGCAGGAGGGCAGGGTCAAGGAAGCGCACCATGCGCCGTGAGCACCCCCGCCAGCGCCATCTGTGACCTCTTCCGCCGGGCATGTTTTCCTCCGTCGTAAATGAATGCATAAGCAGTCTCTTGTCGGTACCGCGCTTGATTATACCACACTATGTGCAATTTGTCAATAGATGAATTGCAAATAGAGGAGGCGATGAGGAATCTGCTGGGTCAGCTGCGGGGGCAGGTGGCGGTGCTGAGTGCCTACCTGGGGTTGCTCTTGAGCGTTCACAGGTCTTTCGATCTGCTGTCACTTCTCGGATGAGCCGTGGTCATGCCTTGAGATCGGCTCTGGCAATTTGACCCGCAAGCTGGTGTGGTGTCTGAGGAAGTGGTAGTAAGTCAGCGCCAGATGCAGAGTTGACTCGGCGGAGTGTTTGGGTTACAATTATGTTCACCACCAGTTGATCGTTTTCTCGACAAAGTCTAGATACACAAACGTAACCTCTCTTCCTTAGGCCACTTCACTCTGGCTGAGTTTGAGGCCCAACGGCGAGAACTGTCCAATCTCAGGGTGGGTAGACCGCTGGGTTTGTCAATCAGAAGGGTGCTATGGGTGCATTTCAGTTTCGGGGCAGGTTTGTCCCGTAGCGGCCGACCGCTGCTGCGTCCTGAGCTCCGACAAAGGGCGGCGCCCTGAACGAAGTGGGGGTAGCCGCCCTTTCCATAGCGGCCGACGGCCCCCAGCACCGCGAAGGCACATTGTCGTGCCCGGGGTTGCGCGGTAAGAAACCGCGCTTACCATATTCTGGGAGGCTGGGAGAGGTCTCCGAGGCCAGGGCACAGCAGTAACTCGCCTCCAAAGTGAAATACACCCGGTGCTATTGCAGTGGGGTGTGCTGTTATAATAAGGGCAGGGCACCGAGTTGAAAGGCCGGTAAGGCAAACGCCGATGGCCATACGATCAACGAACAACGGTGCACAAGTGATGGCTCTAGGCAAGGAGGCATGACAATGAACCGGAAGGACGGTAATGGCCGCTTTTTCACCAGGACCCTCTGCCTGCTCTTGATCGTCAGCTCGCTGGTAGGGTCTCTACCCACGCGCTCCTCCAGCCGGGCGCAAGAGCCGCCGCCCGACCTACCCGGCGTGTCCGAAGTGGCCGGTCCAGGTTGGCACCTGGCTTCTGCTGGCTGGGTGGAGCCCGACGAGGCGCAACAGGTTCTCTCCAGCCAACAGGCTCCCGTGGAAGGCCAGGATGTACAGAACCTGGCTGCCGGACTACCCACTTCTGAGACAGAGGCGACGCCCGAGATCCTGGCTCTGGCGCAGGCGTTGCAGAACGACCCGAAACTCATTTTCGACTACGTCCACAACTATATTGACTATGTGCCCACCTATGGCTCAGCCAATGGAGCAACGGCCACCTTGTACGCCAGGCGGGGCAACGACTGGGACCAGGCCTCTCTCTTTATCGCCCTGATGCGCGCCGCAGGATACACGGCGAACTATGTCGTGGGAGATGTCGTCTACAGCGTGAGCCGCCTGGCCAACTGGACGGGCGTTGAGAATGACATCAACGTCGTCGGAAACGTTTTTGCCAACGGCGGTGTGCCGGTGGAGGGCGTGCCGGACGGGCTCAAAATCACCCGTGTCTGGGCCCAGGCGGTCATTGGCGGTCAGACCTACGTCTTTGACCCTGCCATGAAGGAGTACCAGGACGTCACCGGCATTGACTTGGCCGCAGCCACTGGCTACGATCAGGCGACGTTTCTGTCCCGTGCCCAGTCAGGGGCAACTGTGACCGGCGATTACGCCCAGAATATGAACGAAGCTAACATCCGGGCGGATCTGGCGACCTACAGCACCAATCTGGTGAACTATATCGAGGACAACGTGCCCAACGCCAGTGTGGCGGAGGTTATCGGCGGTCACGAGATTATCCCCACTGAGATGTCAACCTACCCCACCTCGCTGCCCTACGCGCTCTCCGTGTCGAACGAAACGACTTATACAACACTCCCAGACACATATCGCCACACCCTGCGCGTTCAACACGAGGGGATTGACTACACCTTCAAGACGTTCGAGATCGCCACTCGGCGGGTCTCCATCTTTTACCGCGATGGTGACTATGTGCCCATTCTACGGGTGGATGGCACGCCGGTGGTCACTGGCAGCGTCACCATCAGCGGCACCACCTACCCGATGACCATCACGGTGGATCATCCTTACGCTGCCGCTGGTGGTACCTTTGCCGACCAGCAGGGTAGCTTCGACTTGACAAGTGGCTCTTCTTACGTCGTCATCCACGACCTGGGCTCCGTCTCGTCACCTCTCATCTCCCAACGCAACCGGTTGCTTACCCAATACCTCCAGGATGGCCTGGCAGAGGCGTCCGAATCGGTGCGGGGTGAGGCGCTGTGGATAATGGGTCTGACCTGGTGTCATGAGGTGAGCCTGTTCAGCGACCTGGTGGGCCGGTTGGGGAATGTGGTCTCTCTACGGCACCACACCGTAGGGGTGATGGGCCAGGAGGAGGGCTACTTTATTGATATGCCTATGGTTATGGTCAGCATCGCTCCGGGCGATGGGACATCGGATACATGGCCGGTCTTCAGGGCCCAAACCATGATGGCCAGCGCCTTTGAGCATGGAGTGCTGGAACAGCAGCAGGGGAGCGATAAGCCGGCCGCCTCTACTGTCAAATTGCTCCAGATCAGCAACAGCACCGCCGTAGCGAAGACCTTCCTGGCCAACAGCGGTAATTGGTCTACCGTGGAACCACAATTGCAGAACTATTCAGCCTCTACCAAGGCTGCCATCGCTGCGGGGATCAGTGCCGGTCATGAGTACGTGCTGCCCGAGGATGCCAACATCACGCTGAATCAATGGCGGGGTGTTGGCTACATAGACCATTACCAGAGCGGTGACCAGGGTTCTACGAGCATGATCATCTCCGGGGGCTATCTTGGCGGCTATAACAGTACCAAGGATGATCTATCTATCGAGCAGGTCCTTAAGGAAATTAAGGAGGCATACCTGTCTCCATTTATGAGAGAGGAGATAGACTCTCCCGCGAGCCGGGACCCGGTGGATATGACGAGCGGCGCTTTTCTCTACGATCATCTTGATCTGGCGGTCGGGCCGGCGGGGCCGCTGGAGCTGGGCTTCGTCCGTTCCTACAACAGCGGTCACCGCGAGGCTTCGCCACTGGGCTACGGTTGGAGCCACAATCACAACATATTCCTGCGCTTCCACAGCGACGGCGGTCCACCTTTGGGCCAACGTCAGCCGACAGATGCTGCCTCACTCATCGTCTCCGCATACGTGACGCTCGACTTGCTCGAGACTCCGCTTAACATACAGAAATGGACCACCGCCGTCCTGACCAACAAGTGGGCCATGGATCAACTCATTGACAACGGTATCACCGTCTACATGGGGCTCACCACTCTTGAATACATCAAACTGGCCGACGGCACCTACAATCCCCCTCCTGGTATCCGCGACAACCTGGTTCAGGCTGGCTCTAGCTACTACCTGTGCGGACCGGTCAACGCCTGCCTGACCTTCGACGCGGAGGGCAAGGTCAGGGCCTGGCAGGATACCAACGGCAATACGGTGATCTATACCTACGACGGCGGCGGCAAACTCCAGACTATCGCCAACAGCCTGGGTCTGACACTCACGCTCACCTACAGCGGGAGTCTGATTACCTCGGTGTCCGATCAGGCCGGCCGTTCGGTCTCTTTTGGGTACACAGACGCTGATCTTGCCACCTATCAGGATGCCGAGGGCCACACCTGGCGCTATGCATACGACACGGCCCACCGCATGGTCTCGGTGACCCATCCCCTGTCCAACGTTGTGGTCACCAACGTCTACGACGCCTTTGGTCGGGTGGTGACGCAGACGGACGCGCTGGGCAATGTGTCCCGCTTCTTCTTCAGCGACTTTCGCAACATGGAGGAGAACCCGGACGGCAGCCGCCAGGTGCACTACTTTGACGCCCAGGCCCGCGCCACTGGCCGCGAGGACACGCTCGGAAACCGCGTGCAGATGTCCTATGACGGCCAATACCATCTGCGCACGCTGACAGACCGGATGGGCGATACCACTTCCTTCACTTATGATCCCGCGAGCGGATGGCTGGCTACCGTTACCAACAACGAGGGGAACACCATCACCTACACCTACGCCGCCCAGGTGCAAACTTTCACCAACCCCATCAGCCCCACCGAGACGGTTACTTGTACCTTCTATAACCTGATCCGGGTGGACTATCCCGACGGGACAAATGAACAGTTTGCTTACGACACGCAGGGTAACCTGACCACTTACACCGACCAGGCCGGGCAAGTCTGGTCGTACCAGTACAATGCCCGGGGGCAGGTGACTCGCGTCACCAACCCCACCGGCGGCACGATGGATTACACCTATAACTCCGATGGAACCCTGGCCACCAGCACCGACTCTGACGTCGGCATCACTACCTACGGCTATGACGCTTACAAGCGGCTCAACCGCATCACCCATCCCGACAGCACCTTCGTCCAGATCGCTTATGACCTGAACGATCGGGTGACTGCCATCACCGACGAGCGGAGCAAGACCTACAGTTTCGAGTACGATGACAATGGCAGTCTGATCAGAGCCACCGACCCGTCCGGGGAAGAGATGCAGTACGCCTACGATCTGATGGACCGGATGACCGGGCGCACGGACCGCCGGGGCAAGACCACCCAGTTCGCCTACGACGAGATGGGCCGTCTGTCCTCCGTCACCGACCCCAACGGCAATAGCTATCAACTGGACTACAATAGCCGGGGCTGGCTGACCCAGATCACCGACCCGGCGGGCAAGATATGGCAGTTGGTCTACGACGATGAGGGGGTACTCACCTCTGCCACCACACCTGGGAACCGTACGGCGACCTTTGACCGGGACCAACTGGGCAACCTCACCGGCATCACCGACCCCCTGGGCAATGCCGAAACCTTCACCCGCGACGAAATGAACCGCGTCACGGCGGCCACCGACCCGCTGAATCGCACCACAGCTTATACCTACGACGAGAGCGGCCTGCTCACCGCGGTCACGCTGCCCGATAGCAGCGCGGCGACCTATGACTACAACAACCTGGGGCTGCTCTCCACCATCCACGACCTGCGAGGCAAGGAATGGTCCTTTGACTACACTTCGATGGGTCGCCTGCAGCGCCTGACCGACCCCTTGGGGAACCGGTGGCAGTACGCCTACAACCAACGCGGCTTTCTGGAGCAGGTCACCTACCCCACCGGCGAGACCAGGACGCCTACCTACGACGCGGCGGGCAATCTTATCCGGCAGCAATACTCCGGCGGCCTTGACCTGCACTTCACCTACGACGACCTGAACCGGCTCATCTCGGCCGATGGCATCACCCTCACTTATAACGAGGTTGGGCAGGTGGTGAATACCCAGAACCCGCCCGTCTCCTTCGGGGCCACATACGACGACGGCGGGCGGCTGGAGACGGTAAGTTACGCTGACGGCCTCTTCACCGTCACCTACCAGTACGACAGCCGTGACCTGCTCACCCAGGTCTCGGATAGCCTGACAGGCGCGACCGTCCAGTTCACCTACGACGACGACGGGCGGCTGACGGGGGTTACTCGCTCCAACGGTGTGAACGCCACCCTGACCTGGGACGACGCTTCCCGGCTGACCCGCATCCAGGAAGGCGCCCTGGCCGATATGCAGTACACCTACAACGCGGCCGGCGAGGTGACCCAGGCGGTGCTGGACCTGCCGCTGGACCCGGCCGACTATCTGGTCGAACAGGTGATCAACCTGTCCTACGACGATGCCTCTCAGGTGAGCAGTTCTGGCTATGCTTACGACGCTCGTGGCCGGCTGACCAGCTCCCCCGGCTACACCTTCACCTGGGACGGGGCCTCCCGCCTGGTGGGGGTGGATAGTGTCACCTTCACCTACAACGGCCTGGGAGATCTCGTGACTCGCAGCGAGGGGGGCAGCACCACTCACTACTACTACAACTACGCCCTGGGCCTGACGCCCATCGTGGCGGAATCTGTGGGGGGCAGTTACAAGCGCTTTTACGTCTACACTCCCGGCGGGAGCCTGCTTTACTCGATTGACCCGGCCACGGGCCAGGTGCGCTTTTATCACTTTGACCGCGTGGGCTCAACCCTGTTCCTAACCGACGGCGGGGGCAACGTGACCGATGCCTACGCCTACGACCCCTACGGCACCCTGCTGGCCCACACCGGCCCCAGCGACCAGCCCTTTACCTTTGTGGGCAAGTGGGGAGTCAGACAGGAGGGCGCTGATGGAACGCTCTATCATATGCGGGCCAGGTACTATGATGCCGCCACAGGGCATTTTGTCTCGCGAGACCCCATCTGGCCCACCAGTTTGGACTCGAGAGAGAGCAATCCATATCAGTACGCACTGAGCGACCCCCTGTCGAAAGTTGATCCAAACGGTTTGAGGGGAGGATTTGCTGGGGAAATAGCCGGTTGGGGTTTGGAAGCGGCGGCGGGAGTTGAAATTCCCAATGTGCCGGCAAGCGTAGGGGGGGCCTTATTCACGTTCTTAGAAGGCACACCGACGGGGTATTCAGAGGGTGATCCAGAGTGGGGCTATGGTGGTAATCCCTGTGTACCCGGTACTCTCAGCTATAGGTGCGGCGGCGTCACATTTATAACTAAAGAAGATTATGAGGTTTGGAAACGGCGGGAAGAACAGCGGCGGGCTAGAGAGGCTGAAGCAGCCTGGTGGGAAAATTATTACAGAGAAAGGGAAGAGAGGCTTGAAGATAGGAAATGGTGGGCACGATGGAACAAGATCAGGCGTCAAGCCAGGTGGGATGCAATCAATTTTGGCGGAAACAGGCGAGCGATGGAAAAAGTCAAGGGAGTCTGGGTCCTGAGACATAACGTCTGGTATTTCTTCAGGGGGGCTGAAACTGAGTCGATGATTAGCGGCTGGCAGATACTCTACGATGGAGAGGTCGTGGGATGGTTCCCCGATGAAGAAGTGGAGGGTATAAAAATATTTGACCCGGAAAGGCCTTTGCCCCAATGGGAGTTCGGAGGCAGGCAATACAGATAAAAAAGCATGAAAAACGTACTTGAGTTTAGAAATAACATTTGAAAACGATCAGCCTGGGAAGGTTGGGAACCGGAGGAAGAATGATGAACAGAGCACGCAAGCTTCAATCACCGTCGGGCCAGAAGATGGCCCGCTGGGGGCTAGTTGCGGCCCTGGCCCTGCTGCTCGCTCTGAGCAACGCCGAAGGGCTTGCTCTAAGCCCAGCCGAAGGGCTAGTGCTGGGCGCCGGCGGGGGCCAGGAAGCAGAGGTGCAGGAGAGGGGGATAGCAGGAGAGACAGGGAGAGGGGGGGACAGGGAGATGGGGAGGCAAGGAGAGGGAGAGAGTGTCCCCTTGTCTCAAGAGCACCTCCGCCCCTTTGGCCAGACCACGGCCCGCACTGTCATCTACACCTACGACGATGCCGGTCGGCTGGTGCAGGCCGACTATGGCAGCAAGCGTGTCATCTACACCTACGACGCGGCCGGCAACCTCCTGTCCAGAGAGATCGAGATTAGGATGGGTGTGTATCTTCCTCTGGTGTTGAGGCAGTACGGGCCATAGTGGAGAGATTGAGGAGACTCGAAATCAGCGGTGCAGCCAACGCGCTGCCCGCACACAAAATGGATATGATTCACAATGTGGGCGAATCGTGATTTCACCTTCTTTGCAGTTTAGGGCTTAGCTCTGACCTGCCAACAGCACTGCGATCAGGCAAGTTACGGCTATCAGCAGGACTGCCAACCCGGCCAAAAAGACCAACATCCACTTGGCGAAAGGATGACGCCGGGCGAAGACAAACACGCTCACGCCCACGCCAACCACTGCGACTAACCCGCAGCAGGTGAGCGGCAAAAGCCCGGCCAGAGGCTGAAAACCCGTGAGGGGCTCAGAGGTCGCTGGGGTGGGCGCAAAGGCGGTGTGGGTCGGCGAAATGATTTCTTCCCCCTCGCCGTCAGGATGGGCCAGACGCCCTTCAGTGCCGGAGGAGGTGAGTCGAACGGTGACCTCACTGCCGGGCTTGACCTCTATATCATTGTAGCTGAACCAGTGCAGGCCATCATCACTGCCCTGGCTGATGTCCAGGCCCACCATTCCTTCTTCCTCGGCCAGGAAGCGGATGGTGATGCCCTTGTCTTGTGGCACCCAGATGAGCTCGTGGTCTCCGCTTGTATCCGAAAAGGCTTCGTACTCGGCTCCTTCAATACCAATTTCCACCTGACCCTCAGCAGTGAGCCCCACGTGACGCCCCTGTTCGTCGTAAACGTGCAGATGTCCCGGCGAACGGGAAATGACAGACATCCCCGCGCCCAGCCAGACCTGCCCATCAGTAAGGTAGTTCAGGACAGCGTCCAGGGCCCAGCCGTTGCCAGTGATGTCGAAGTGATTGGCCGGAACAATATGAGTGAACTCCGGTTTTATGCCTGTGCCGGTCCCCAGGGCGCTAGCCTCCAGTACCACCCCATCGGAGTCACTCAGGGTTATCAGCTCCAGGAATTCCTTGACCATGTCCTCCGTTGCCTGACGCCAGGATTCACCGCAGGGGCCATCCCACGCCATGTAGGCTAGGCGCACAGCGTCGTAACCACCTACTTTCTCAAGCCAGCTCGCGAGCGGCCTGTTCCCGGCGATGGTATAGTACTCCGTCTTGACGTTGACCTGGGTTTGACGAGCGGTGAGCAGGTCTATGATGGAGCCAGGATTGCCTCTGGTTTGCATCTGTCGCACAGCTTCTCCGAATTCGAGTGCTCCAGGAGCCAGTTCTGCTCTCTCGCGAATTTCTTCTATAAACCAGTTTATCTCGTTTTCGGTGACCTTGGCCTTTTCGAGTTTGGAGGGGTCGCTATCACAGACAACGCGGCGATTGGCAATAAGGTCCGAGTACCAGTCCGCGACTGGGGAACCCCCGTGAGGGGTACTCAGGGTGATAAGCCGGCGTACTTTGTCAGGGTGAGGAGGTATGGATTGCCCATCGCCCACGATGTAGAGGCGAGAGACAAGTCCACCCATACTGTGGGCCACTATGTCCACACGGGATACCTTGATACCGCGGTTGTTCAACCGGTCCAGCATACGGTCCACACCCTCGGCCAGATATTTGACGGACAGGCGTATATCCTGGTTGCTCTTCTTAGGAGCGGAGCCATAGTCAACAGCGGCAAATTCAAATTGGCCGGTGTGTTTCAAGGCCCAGGCTACGGTGGTCATCGAGGAGCGATTAGACCATATCCCGTGGATGAGGATGACCGGGGTACGCACGACTTGCACGGACACCGTATCGCTCAGCACTTGCCCGTTGGGTGTCTGAACCTTGGCCGTTATCTGGACGGTGTAAGGTTTATCAAAAACCTGCCATGGCTCGAAGGCACGGCTGGATACGTCAGGAGATGTGCTCTGTACATAGTGCAGGATACCGGGTTCCTTTTCGGTGTCAGAGGCAAGTTCCCAGGAAACCTGATCGGGGGTAATGGGGCCGGAGAGGCGGGCCACCAGGCGCAGTTGGGTGGCCCCATCGGCTGCTATGGCGGTGTAGGGTTGGCCGGCCGGGTTGGTGTCGGCCACTTCCAGGTCTATGCCGGCTTCAGACGGAGTAAGTGTTGGTGAAGGGATGGGAGTAGGTCTTTCGGCGGGTTGCAGCAAGATGAGGGCCGTAGCCGCGTCGTCGGGGCATCCGCCGACTGTGGTCATCACTTGTACGGTGATCGGCTCGGCGACATCCGCAGGCGCCTGGTAAGTAAACTCCGCTTCGCCGTATTCGTCCGTAGTGAGGGCTTCTTCCAGGATGGCTCCCGGCCCGTCCAGAATCGCTACTTGCGCCAGGTCTCCGGCAATCGGTTCCCCCGTGTCGTAGAAGGCCCGCAAGGTCAGATAAGCGACCTCGCCCGCCGAGAGGGTCTCCGGAGAGACGTAGAGTTCAAGGTTACAGGCCGCCAGGGTGGGCTCTGGTGTTGGGGATGGTTCGGGTGTTGGTGGGGGACAGCCGTTGCTGCTACCGGGGTCGGAGGTCTCCACGTAGGTGTTGGGACACTCATCCCGCCAGTCTGGCACTCGGTCGGCGTCGGTGTCCGGATCCCAATAGATCGCGAAATCGTGCTGATACTCATAGGGATCAATGTTGGAACTGACGCACATGCAGGTATCCACGATCACTGCCCCGCCGTCAGTCCACTCATAAGAGGGCAATTCCTCGCCCTGCGTATTGCGGATGAAGAAGTTCACTACTCCCCCATAACCGCACCAGCAACTGTGGTCCGGGCATTCCGGGCGGTAGGGGTTCGAGTCATAGGCGATATACCCCGGGCCAGGGATGGGCACTTCCACCCGCTCGCAGGCGTACAGGTCGTGGCTGGCATTCCACTCCTCATCCAGCAAGACTCGACCTTCGTAAATCAGTTGTCGGTAGGGAATGGGCGTGGGCTGTACTTCTTGCCTCAGTTCATGTGCAGGCTCCTGGGCTGCGGCGTTCAGCAAAAGCAATGCCGAGAAGGCCAGAGAACCCAGTAGCGAGACAACAGTGCGTTTCATGAGTGCCTCCTCTCTGCTTATGCGATGGTGATAGGCCTACCTCTTCTACTTCACAGCGATGACGCGTTTTCCCGGTTCTCAGTCGGGCAGCCGGTCGATCCAATCGTCAATCGCTTTGCAAATGCGTCCCAGTCTGGTGTGTGGATAGTGCGTGGCCCAATAATTCACCAGGAATACCAGCCCCATCACTGCGAAAATGCAAAGGACGACGATCAGCAATCCACTCATTCCACAAGACCTCCTTTGATCTCAGAATCGCACCACACCTTCCGCCACCGGGACTACCTGCCCACCCACGCGTACGGCGGTGATTTCCTCGCCCACGCTGTCCACCTCGATGTACAATGTGCTGGGCCGACCGAGTTCTGCTCCCTGCTCGCTGACGATGTGGACGGTGGGGCCGGTCACGGGTACGGCCTTGTGATGAACCAGGTAGGCCCCCAGCGCGCCATTGGCGCTGCCGGTGGCCGGGTCTTCTGGCACTCCCAGCAGCGGAGCGAACATGCGCACGTGGACTGTGGACTCGGGGCGTTCTGTCTCGAAGGTGAAGACCATCACGCACTCGGTGCCGACGGCGTGGCAGGCTTGGTTGAGGGCAGCTATGTTGAGTTGGCCGGCGTCCAAGGCTTTCACCTCGTCCAGAGAGCGCACCGGGACCATCATCTGCGGCACTCCCGTGGAGACGACCTGTACGGGCAATCCCGTTTCGGTGATGGCCTCGGCGGACAGGCCCAGCCCCGCCGCGAGATGGGTCACGTCTTCCAACACGGCGTGGAAGGTCGGCCGGTCCTGGGTCATCACTACCCGCTCTACCTGGCCTGCGGTGACGTGTAGAGTGGCGGGTAGCACGCCCACGCCCAGTTCGAAGTGCACCTGGGTTACCGGCTCCTGCAGGATCACGCGGCCCAGGTGCGCCAGAACCCAGTGGGTGCCTACTACCGGATGTCCGGCGAAGGGCAGTTCCTTGGCGGGGGTGAAGATGCGCACTTTGAAATCGGCCTCTGGGGCCTGGGGCGGGAGCACGAAGGTTGTCTCGGAGAGGTTCATCTCTCGTGCCAGGCACTGCATTTCCTCGGTGGATAGTCCCTCAGCTTCGGGGAAGACGGCCAGAGGGTTGCCACCAAAGGGGCGGTCGGTGAAAACGTCTACCTGGATGAAGCGATATTCTCTCAACTGCATCCTCCTTGGAGTACGCATGAGCAGGCTGGTCATATTGTAGCATAACTCGCGCGCTGCGTCTAGTGATTCCAGCCACTTGTACTGCTGCGTCGGTGGGCAAGCTGTCATTGGACTCCTCACGTAGTAAGAGGCTTGCGGGGAACTCGTTGGCGGAATGATTGACTTTTGCCAGGCAGCACTGTATAATCAGCAAGGCGCTGATAGGATAGGGGATGGTGCAATTTTCCGGGGAAATAGGGGGATGGTTCAGAATGGGTTGACACTTTAATCGGGCAACATACTGTCAACGAATGGTGGAACGAATAAACGAATGATCAGCATCGCGGTCTATTCGTTGAATATTCGTTGACAGAGGAGTCGCCAAGCCAAAAACGGACGGAAAGATAGATGAGGCCAGCACGGGCTTCAGGGGCCGGGCGGTTGTACCGGGGCCAGAGATTGAGAAGACGGAAGTGAGACAAAAATGGAAGAAGAACTGATATGCTATGAACAGGAAGGCATCAGTGCCGTTGCTTACCAGGCCATCTGGAAAGAGGTGCGCGAGATTTGGGGCGTATCCGCCCAGGAGGCGGAACGACTGGCCTGTCAGGGATTGCTCACCGGGCTGGCCCATTCCGACCCCATTCTCTACCGCATGTTCGTCGCCGAGCGCCAGCGTCAGCAGGAGACGCTGGAACTGATCGCCTCCGAAAACTACGTCAGCCTGGAGGTGCTGGAGACCCAGGGCTCGCTGTTGACCAACAAGTACGCGGAGGGCTATCCGGGCAAGCGTTACTACGGTGGCTGCTATTTCGTCAACATCGCCGAGCGCCTGGCCATAGAGCGGGCCTGCGATCTGTTCAAGGCCGAACACGCCAACGTGCAGCCCCACTCCGGCTCGCAGGCCAACGCCGCCGCTTACCTGGCCCTGCTCAAACCGGGGGAGACGGTGCTGGCCATGCGTCTGGATCATGGTGGGCACCTGACCCACGGCCACCAACTGAACTTTTCGGGACAGCTATACAACTTCGTGCATTATGGGGTCAGCCGGGAGACCGAGTGCATTGATTACGACGAGGTAGCTCGTCTGGCCCGCGAGCATCGCCCGCGGGTGATCCTGGCCGGGGCCAGCGCCTACCCGCGAATCATTGATTTCCCCCGCCTGCGGGAGATCGCCGATGAAGTGGGGGCCTATCTGATGGTGGACATGGCGCACATCGCTGGATTGGTCGCCGCTGGCGTGCATCCCAGCCCCATCCCTTATGCCCAGGTGGTGACGACTACCACACACAAAACCCTGCGCGGGCCGCGTGGGGGGCTGATTCTCTGCTGCAAGGAACTGGCAGATGACATTGATCGCGCCGTCTTTCCGGGTACCCAGGGCGGGCCGCTGATGCACGTCATCGCCGCCAAAGCCGTGGCCCTGCGGGAGGCCATGCGCCCCGAATTCAGCGAATACGCTCAGCAGATCGTGGTCAACGCGCAGACGCTGGCCGAGGCCTTGCAAGAAGAGGGGTTCCGCCTGGTGTCCGGCGGCACGGACAACCACCTGCTGTTGGTGGATTTGCGCAGTGTGGGGGTGACCGGCAACGTGGCCGAGGAGGTGCTGGAGACGGCGGGCATCGCGGTCAACAAGAACCTGATCCCCTACGATCCGCAGCCGCCCATGGTGACCAGCGGCATCCGCATCGGCACGCCGGCGGCCACCACGCGAGGCATGGGGCCGGCGCAGATGCGTCAGATAGCCCGTCTGATCAGCCGCCTGTTGCACAACGTGGGTGATGAGGCCGTGCGCGAGGAAGTGCGCGCCGAGGTACGAGAGCTCTGTCATCGCTTCCCGGTGCCCATTGTGGGGGTGCGGATTTGATGGCGGCACGGGCGATCAGCCTCAGAGTATTCTGTAGCCCCAGAAGCACACAGGAAAACGCACGATGTGTGCAGTAGGTCGGGCCCGTGGCCCGACGTGGATGCGGCGGGGCATGACCCCGCCCTCCGAGCCTCTGTAGCCATAGCAACACAAAACGTGCCCTGACAACAACTGCCAGGGCACGTTTGGCACTTCTGAACCTATCCTCCGCCTACGGGGGGAAAGATACCGACCACATCCCCGTCCGCCAGCGGACTTTCCATTTCCCGGATGAGATTGTTGACGAAGACCGTTTTGATCTCTTGGGGGGGCAGGCCCAAGTGCGCGATGAGTTGGCCCACGGTCGCGCCGTCGGGCAACTCCACCGACATCGCCTCGCCCAGCTTCAGGTCGGGAAAGTGGCGGCGTAAGGTAGCAAACAAGCGAACCTGGACAGTGAGCATCAGTCTCCCTCACGGACAGCGAATGATGTCTTGTGCCCATAGACAATCGGCACAGGAAGGGGTCCAGCCCCAGCAAGCCTCGTTGGCGGCCGTCAAATCACAAGTGTCGCGCAACTCGCAATCCACACACGAGGGGAAGTGGAAGCGGCGCACTTCCGCCCGGAAACGGATGTAATCCTCGGAGGTCCATATCTCGGTCAGGGTGGACCGGTTCACGTTGCCGAAGGTGTAGCGGCTGACCTCCTTGCGGCGACCGAATATGTAGTAGGGGTAGGAGTGAGACAGGGCGTAGCAGGGACTCACTCCTCCATCCCAGCCGACGACCAGGGCGTGGCTGGCGATGAAGCGGCAGCGTCGCTCAGCGCCCCAGGTCATGCGCGGCATTTCCATCGTGCCCCACAGCAGCCAGTCATCGCTGAGAACGGCCCAACCGGTGGGAACGGGTAGGGGTTCGCTCCCGTCGCGGCTGTAGAGCAGTTCCTGGGCCATCTCTGGCGTGTGGGGCAGAACGTTGGTGATGATGGCCCGATTGGCTCCCATCCTCCCCGCCAGCCGCAGCAGATCGGGCAATTCTTCCACATTCCGTCTCAGGGCCACGAACTCGATACCCAGGCGCGGGAGCACCTGGCCCAACTTTGCTTTGACCCGCTTTAGGGTCTCGATGTTGCGCAGCACAGCGTGAAGATTGGAGCCCTGGCGGATGCTGGCGTAAGTTTCCGGGTTGGCCCCGTCGAGGGAGACGGTGAGGCCGTCTATCCCCATTTGTACCAGCGCCGTGACCCGCTCCTCATCTAGCAGCAGCCCGTTGGTGCTGATGGTGATTTTAAGGCCCAGGCCCTTGAGGGCGGATAGCATGTCCAGGAGACGGGGGTGGACGAAGGGCTCCCCATAGCCGCCGATGACGACCTCGCGCAGTTGGGGCAACTCCTGCATCTGGGCCAGCAGGCGGGCGAAGGTGTTCTCCTCCATGTCGGCCAGAGGTTCGGACCAGATGTTGCGCACGCAGGTGCGGCAGTGGAGGTTGCAGCGCGTGGTCACTTCCAGGTATACCTTGCGCACATCGGGCCGGATGGGGTGGAGGACCAGGCCGCTCTCGGTTTCTTCCAATAGCAGCTCTCCACCGGTATCCAGTTGATGGCGTTGTCGCCAGCGGGCGGGTAACACGATCTGTCCGCTGGCGTCAAGGGCGATTTTGGCCATAGCTCCCTCGTGGGTGCCGGGCACCAGTTGGCGCCCGGCACCGCGCAGATCAGATTTTATGCGCCGTGGACGGCGTCCAATACCTCATCGGGTACATCCCAGACGACGTTGTGCGGCGGGAGTTTCTCGTACTTCATGAACTCAGGTACGCGGTCGTGAGCTGAGGTGAAGCCTGCCGCCCGGTTGAAGGCTACCTCCTTGTCGAGAATCTCCTTGCCGATTCTCATGACGTCGTCTCCGGTCCAGTCGGCACCCACGACACCAGCACACTCTTCCACGAACCCCTCGAAGCCGCTGGGGATGTCCAGGATGGCGAAGGCGATGAACAGGCAGTGGCCGGAGGAGTCAATGAAGGCGGTGGAGTGCTGGAAGTTGCGGGAAAGGTCCGCTTTGTCTGTGGCGAACTGGTCCACCTTGCCGCTGACACCCAGAATCTCGGGGGCGATGGTGTATCCGGCGGTGTGGTCGGCGCCCATGGGGGTGGTGGCATAAGTGATGCCGATGCCCTTGACGGCGCGGGGCTCGTAGGCGGGCATGTTCTGCCCTTTGCACCCCGGCACCCGCGTCCAGCCAAAGGCGCGACCGGTGAAGGCTGCGCCGTTGCCCAGGATGCGGCCCAGGGGCGTGCCCTTGCCGACCTCTTCGCGCAATAAGCGGATAGCGCCTTTGCCATCACCGAACTCCAGCAGTCCGGCGTCCATGGCCACGGCGATAGTGCCGCCGGTCTCAATGGTGTCGAGGCCCAGGTCGTTGCACAGCCAGATCAATTCGGCGATGTCGTCCAGGTTGTCAATGCCGCAGTTGGCCCCCAGCGCCCAGGTGGACTCATACTCGATGCAGGAAACATACTCTGTTCCATCTGGTTTGTGCCAGGTGTTGGAGCACTGGATGATGCAACCGGGGTGGCAGCCGTGGTTGTAGAGTTCCTTGCCCAGGCGCTGCTTATTGCCTTCGAAGATAGCCTCGCCGGAGGTGGTGGCTGCGCCCTCGAAGCGGCCCTCGCGGAAGTTGCGAGTGGGGTACGCGCCGGCCTCGTTGAGGACGTTAACCAGGGCAGCGGTGCCGTAAGTGTTGAGGGTGCCTTTGGGCTTGGTGATGTCGTGAGTGCGCAGGGCCTCGATCAGTTTCTTGCGCCCGCGTTCAAAGAGGTCCTTGTCGGCGATCTCGACACCGGGCGCGCCTTGCGGGTCTACGACGATGAATTTGAGGTGTTTAGCACCCATCACAGCGCCCAATCCACCACGACCGGAGTAGCGGCTGGGGCGGTTCTCGGTGTCGTTGAAGCAAACTCCGGCCATGGCCATTCGCATCTCGCCCGCTACGCCTGTCGCTGCGATGGCCACTTTCTTCCCGAAGCGCTCGAAGAGGAGCGGGAAGACTTCGTAGAGGCTGCGGCCAGCATACTCGTCGGCGGGGAAGAACTCGGCGCCGTCCTTGGTGATGTGCAACCCCCACCACCCGGCATCGGAGGGGTGGCCTTCGACAACGATGGCTTTAATGCCCAGTTTGGCGAGGAATTGCGGCCAGTTGGATCCAGCATTGGATTCCTTGATGCCTCCGGTGAGCGGAGATTTGCCGCCTACCGATACGCGACCCGAAGAAGGCGCGTTGGTGCCGGTGACGATCCCCGGGGCGAAGACAAGTTTGTTGTTGGGCCCCAGGGGATGGCAGGTGGGATCCACCTCATCGGCGATGATAGAAGAGGTCAGCCACCGCCCACCCATGAACCGGTACTTTTCCGGTACGTCTTCGTATTTGACCGAGCGATCGGTCATATTCACGCGCAGAATCTTGGCCATTTGAACTTACCCCCTTGTCTGAATAGTTCAAATTGGTGGTAGTCTCCCCCTGAGTGTTATGGCCCTGCTGCTCTGGCGAGATGGTTAGATCCCGCCGCCGTGCCACCGCATCTGGCAATGCGGTGGAAGCAAGAGGCCCCGCATGGGAATGGCCGGTCGCCAACACTCTATAGGGAGAGTACCAGGTTGATCAGATCTGCCAAAACCGGGGCACAAGAGGTTTTTATTGCGTTTTGCATCACCCCCCTTCTCAGCCCAACTCGGGCCGTGTCGGAATGGCACGACGTTACCGATTCGCCGTCGGACCTAATCCGAAACCCATCAAAAAAAGGAGGTCGCTCCCCTTCTGATCCGTCACCGGCCGGGCGGTGCGGATAGATCGGCGGAGCTCCTCCTTTGCAAACACGGCGGGCGTGGGAATTGCTCCCCACACCTTATCGCTCATCTGTCCCAGAGGGAACACGATGAGTCGGAGGGCTTTCTCCCGCGCACAGACGTAGTGCTGTTTTTGGATATTTTTATAATACCTCAAAGACCACGAATTGTCAAACATAAATTATTGCCGGGGTGTCCAGCACCGGCTCTGCTGGTCGGTGCTGGTTTTCTTCGAATGGGGAAAATGTGGTAAAATAAGGCGTTTTCTGTGACCCGCTGGGAACGGGAGAGGATTGTTCGCCGAAGTTCAGTAACGGGGATTGACTTGATGTCATCAGAGATGAGCAGGCCACTGTTCCAACTCAAGAGCGCGTCTCAACCGGCAGGAGGGCGGCGTATAGCCGTGGTGGGCACCACCGGGTCGGGCAAAACGACTTTGGCCTGTCACGTCTCGCGGTTGACCGGGTGCCCTCACGTGGAACTGGACGCTCTCCACTGGGCTGCCAACTGGACGCCGGTGCCGGATGATGTATTTCGGGAGCGTACCAGGCGGGCGTTGCGGGGCGACCGATGGGTCGTTGACGGCAATTACAGCAAGGTGCGCGATATTATCTGGGCCCGGGCCGATACGGTTGTGTGGTTGGATTATGCTTTACCGGTGATTATGGGGCGACTGGTGTGGCGGACTTTGCGGCGGGTTATCAAGCAGGAGGAGCTGTGGAACGGCAACCGGGAACGGCTGTGGCCGCAACTCTTCAGTCGCGATTCCATCTTCCTGTGGGCCCTGCAAACCTATCGCAGAAGACGAAGGGAGTACCCCTTTCTGTTCAGCCGACCAGAGTACGCCCATCTCACAGTGGTGCACTTGCGCTCCCCTCAGGCGGCGCGCGATTGGTTATCAAGTTTGGCGGAGGTGATGACTCGATGAGTACTCAAACTGTGCGTATCTTGTTGGTGGGCCTGGGTAACCTGGGCCGCCGCTTCTGTGACCTGTTGGCGGAGAAAGGGCCTCCTGTCGAGGAGCGCTATGGTCTGCGCCTGCTGCTGGTCGGGGCGGCCGATAGCCGGGGGTTGGCCTATGACCCTCAGGGTCTGAACCCGGCCCTCATCTCGCAGATTAAGCAGGACGGGGGGACGGTCGCCGATTATCCCCTGGTGGGGCGACCGGGACAGGCTGCCAATCTTGTGGCCTACGCCGAGGCCGATCTGCTCTGCGAGGCTTCGCCGGTCAATTTGCAGCGGGGAGCGGAACCGGGCCTGACTCACGTGCGTCTGGCGCTGGAGCGGGGCATGCACGTGGTCACTCCCAACAAGGGGCCCCTGGTCCTGGCCTACCAGGAACTCCACAACCTGGCAGCCCGGCAGGGGGTGCAACTGCGCTTCGACGGCACCGTCGCCGGGGGATTGCCCGCTCTGTACATCGGTCAGCGCGACCTGCGCGGGGCCGTCGTCCGGTGTATCGAGGCCGTGCCCAATCTGGTCACCGGCTACATCCTGGAGTTGCTGGCTGAGGGGTTGCCCTGGGATGAAGCGCTGGAGCGGGCACGGGCCGAAGGGGTTTTGGAGGCCGATCCGTCCTTCGACCTGGACGGCTGGGACGCGGCGGCCAAGCTGGTCATCCTGGTCAACGCGGTGATGGACTTCCCCGCCCGGCTGGAGGACGTGGAGCGCGCCGGCATCACCGGTATCAGCGGGGCCGAGGTGCTGGCCGCGCGGCGGGAGGGCCGGGTCTACAAGCTGGTGGTCACCGCCGAGCGCCGTGCCGACGGCGGCGTGGACTTGCGCGTGGCTCCCACGCCTCTGCCCGCCGAGCACTTCCTGGCCCATCTGGGCCGCAAGCAGATGGGGGTTGTCTATCACACCGACATCTACGGCACGGTGATGGCTGCCATTGACGAGCCCACACCGCTGCCCTCGGCGGCGACGATGTTGCGGGACATCATGGATATTTTCTGTGGTCAGTAGCCAGTTGAGTAACGAGTAACGAGCGAGAAGCAAAGAGGAGGAGTAATGAGCAAGGTGTACTTTGCCCCGGCCCGGGCAAAACGTTGGGATTATAGTGCCAGTCAGGTGGCCGGATTGGAGCGCCTGATTGAGAAGTTAGATTTTAGCCAGGCCATCGCCAAGGGGGAGTACGTGGCCATCAAGACCCACTTTGGCTCGGAAGGGGCTCACCGCATCGTGCGCCCGGTTTTCCTGCGCAAAATCGTGGAGGCGGTGAAAGCGGTGGGCGGTAAGCCTTTCGTCTGCGACACGGTGCGCATCCAGGGCTGGGATTATCTGGAGGTGGCGAATCAAAACGGCATCAATCCCCAGTCGGTGGGCTGCCCGGTGATCCTGGCCGATGGCCTTTTTGGTTTCGATAGCATCGAGGTGCCGGCAGGGCCGGTGTTGGGCAGTGTGCGCGTCGCTTCGGCCATCCACGACGCGCCAGCGATGATCGTGGTCAGCCATTGCAAGGGGCATATCGAGGCCGGCTTCGGCGGGGCGATCAAAAATCTGGCCATGGGCGGTGTGGCCGGTCGCCATCGCAGCGGCGACTGGAAGCAGGCCCGCGGTCATCTTCATGCTGCCGGTGCGGAGTCGTCCGTTATGCGGGATGCGGAGTTGTGTATCATGTGTCTGCAATGCCTGCACGTCTGTCCCACGGAAGCTATCTCAGAGGTAGATGGGGGGCTGGTCGTGGACGATGAGAAGTGCTGGCGTTGCGGGCGCTGCGAGCGCGTCTGCCCGGAGGATGCGATCAAGTTGCAGAAGCGCGGTGAGGACGAGTTCCAGATGGCGCTGGCCGAGGGGGCCAAGGCGGTGCTGAGCACTTTCCAGCCGGGCAAGGTGCTGTTCTTCAACTTCGTGCTGGAGGTGCAGCCGGAATGCGATTGCATGCCCATGGCCGATACGCCGCTGGTGCAGGATCAGGGTATCCTGGCCTCGGCGGACATCGTGGCCGTGGAGCAGGCAGCCCTGGACTTGATCAACAACGCGGTGCCGCTGCCGTATTCGCTGGCCGAGGATCGCGGGGTGAAGGTGGGGCAGCGCGTGCTGGCCGGGGCGTTAGGTGTGGACGGACAGTTGCACATCAATGCCGCGGCGCGCATTGGCTTGGGCAGTCAGAAGTACGAGTTGGTTGAGGTGTAAGGCCTCCAAATCCGCAGTGGGGCCTTCTCGCGGTAGTAGGGCGGGTTGGGAGGGCGCACCGCCGTGAAACAGGCGGTGCTGGTTGTGGGTGGCCTGTGGCGCAGGCTTTCCGGCCGGCGCGGCCAGGTTCTTGACTTGCGGTGTATGGACCCGCCGGGAGCGGGGAAAATCAGTGGGGCCGCTTTGCAAGCCTCCTGCGCAGTGCAGGGCTTGTGAGGCGGCCCCTGCGGTTTTTACTCCTGCCCGGCTTTATATGAATGGTGCAGCGAGCCTTGCTCGCGTTTTTCCAACTTCTCCTGTAGTTCTGGGGCCATGTTCGCTCCCAGGCGATATTGGAATGGCCACATGCTGCCAGGAGAGAACATCCCAATGCGGTCTCCATCTTCAAGCACGCGTTCCAGGTCGGCGGCCAGGCCGGGCATGTCGCTCAATTGACCGTTGATGAAGGTGATGCCCTTCTCCTCGAGGGGAATGCCCAACTGCTTCACCAGATCGCCCACGGTGGTGCCTTCTGGGACCTGCAGGAGAAGCTGAGCATGGGTCGGGGTGGCGGCATCTCCGCCGTAGCGGGCTAGGGGGCCGTACAGCCAGACTTCCAGGTTGATCATTTCTTTCCTCTATCCTTCTCTTTCGTGTAGTCGTAGGTGTCGGTGAGTGACCAGCAAGGGGAGCTCACCAGGGCGGTTCTCCTGCTTTTAATCGGTCCTTGATTTGTTGTATCAATGCCAGTTGCGCCTGAGCTTCGGGTGAATCGGAGGTAGAGAGTTGCTCCTGCAATCTGTTTATTTCACCAATATAGGCGCAGAGAAGCAGATGGCTTGGAGCGTCGGCATACTCAGGATCGGACAGGGTAGGGAGAACTACTTTTAACGCAACCTGTGCTTCTCTCGAAAACCTCGCTTCTTTTTCCGCCTGTTCCAGGCGATGTCGCCATTGCTCTCTTTGTTCTGGCGTGTAGAGGTGAGAAAGAGTCTCGAAGCAGGCTTCGAGCACTACTTGAGTATACTGTATCTCGTCATCGGTGATGCCAGCCTCTTCCAGTGTTTTGTCGCTCCAGGCAATACCCAGCGCCAGTTCTTCGAAGGTGAACAGTCCCAGGTGGATTTGATTGGTGAAGAGCAGATCTATAAGCTCATCTTCCGCACGCTCAAACTGACTGTCCAGGAACTCCCGTAAGGTCTCGTCTTCTTCGTATAGTTCTTCGATATAGCTCGCGACTTTGGGGTCGTTCAGTAGATTCATTAGTTCTTCTGGCGACAAGTCATCCACAGGGTGGCCTACGGCTTCAGCGATGTAATGATAGATGGTTACCATGCTCAGGATCTGCTGCACCGTGTTTCGGAAGGCTTCAGTCAGTGGTGTAAAAAGCATCCACGGGAAGGCGGGAAAGTCGAGAATGTATGCCAGAGTGGCAATGCTCTCGGCTCGTTCCATTTGTCCTTCTTGTTGCAGGCGGCGGCTCAAATGCTTCAGCCGCTGGCGGATATCGTTCTTGAGCGCCGGAGTGACTATCTTCTCCAAGGCTTCTAAGCTGGCTTCGGAGATTAATCGGTCTATCGCTTTCTCGTCACCGGCTTTCTCCAGGCGCTGTATCTCGTCGTCGGAGTCGGCGATCGTTCTTGCAATGATGTCCGCAGCGTGTTCATCTAGCTTAAAGTCGCTGAATTCAGGCTCGTCGGCCAGCGTTTCCATCGTCAGAAATGCTTTCAACACCATTTGTTCATCTGGAACTGAGGCAGGGATGGGGGAGCGGGGCCTGGTTCGCTGCTGCTGCTGGGTGCGTCTTTGTCTTTGCCTCTTTTTCTTATCTTTTTTCTGTTTCCTTTTTTTCTTCGCCATCAGAATCTCCTGCATATGGATAGGGTTGCACCAGCCTGAAGAGCCGGTGCTGGAAGGGTCTTTCGATGTCGCACCGGTCTGAAGAGCCGGTGCTGGAAGGGTCTTTCGATGTCGCACCGGCCTGAAGAGCCGGTGTTGGATGGGTCTTTCAATCTGGGAAGTTACCCAGCGCCGCCAGCACCGGCCTGAAGAGCCGGTGCTGGATGGGTTTTTCAATCTGGGAAGTTACCCAGCGCCGCCAGCACCGGCCTGAAGAGCCGGTGCTGGATGGGTTTTTCAATCTGGGAAGTTACCCAGCGCCGCCATCATTATTCTACCATATCTCTGTAATACAGGCAATTTGTCTGGGGGCGCTGTAT
>JACIWR010000499.1 GCA_014360845.1 Anaerolineae bacterium | reverse complement strand
CCCGCAAACCGAAAGAACTTTCTCAAGCAGCAAGCCTCTTCTAGCGGCAAGCAAGAGAGCCCTACCCGCCACCCTGGCGAAGCCCCCGATACCACCGGGGATGCTTATGTCGCCTTCTCCATTTCCACCCACTCCATCAACACCCAACCCAAGGGCAAACTGGGACGCACCTGCACCCGCCCGCTCCTGTTTCGAAAGACCTGCACCGCCGTGCGGCGGCTCTTGGGAAAGGGCTCCCCCGAATGCCGCTTACCCCGTGCCAGGCGGTACTCGGCGATGATGCCCTCCATGAAGCGTGCATCGGCGCGCAGGACACTGCCCAGTGTCTTGCTGTCCCAGCCGCCGCCCCAGCCTACCTGCAACACACAAGCTCTCTCCGGCAGGTTGAGACCGGCCAGTTGATCGTAGAACCTCTGGGCGGCCTGCGCTTGCGGCACGCCGGAGTACCACTGTCGCTCTGTCTGGACCCGCTCGGCGGTGTGCGCCTGGACGATTTGCGGCAGGCGGCGCAGCCACTCGGCCCGCGGCCCCAGCCCCAGTTGACGCGCCCAGTCGGAAAAGAGCGCCTCGTCGAGCTTCATCGTCAGGTGAAAGACGGTCTCGGGGCGTAGTGCCTCCAGTTCGATGGGTGCACTGGTGCCCCGCTGCGTCAGCACCTGGGCGTTGACCAGCATCAAGCGCTCGGGTTCTACCGGCGCGCTATCGCCGACGTGCAGAGCGCGCAACAGATCGAAGTTGGGGTTCTTGCCCAGGATCTCCCGCTCAATGCGTTGCGCGGCCCACTTGCGGCTGCGATTGAGCTGACCGGCATCGGGCTTCATCTTGAGGGCGCGAAAACCATACCAGGCCAGCGCCGTGCGCAAAGCTCCTTTGAGCGAGGTCCCCGGCAAATAAGGTCGCTGCCAGGAGTCCTTGATCTGCTCGCGCAGTTGGGCCCCCGCCTGCTGCGCCCGCGGCGTACCCTTCAGCACGTAGTGAAAGAAAGGGCTGTCTTCCCGATAATCCTCATCGCGCAAAAGCTGGGCCGGCGGTGTGCGGGCCAGCCGCTCGGCTATGGCCGGATCGTCCACATCTTGAGCGTCCAACAGCGCATCCTCGTTGATGCGCCAGGTGCGGCCCCGGTGCACGGCATAGTCGTAATCCAGCATCAGCTCGCGACCGCTGCCGATGTGCAACGGCGTGAGCAGGGTGATCTTGGTGTGGAACAGGGTGTAATCAGGCATGAGCCACCTCCTTCAGCGCCACCGGACAGGCCAGGCCATACCGCCACACGGGATGGGGAAAAGCACCAACGTGAGGACGGACATCGGTCAGGTCGCCGTAGGGGCCGGGGCCGAGGGCGCGCAACACACTGCCTTCGGCGGCCAGCCACAGGCGACGACGACGTTGCGCCGCACCGGTGGGCGTCTGCAAGTAGCCGGCGACGGGAACCAGGCTGTAGGCCACGAAGTCGCCGCTGAAGGCCCCCGGCGTCTCGGAGGGACGGGGGTGATAGCGGCTGAGGGTGACGTAGAGCGCGTCGGGGGCAGGGTCGGGCCACGAGAGGCTGCCGCCGCTCTGCCAGCGAAACGCCCCGTATCCGACCGCCCGCTCGCTGCCCAGGCCGCTATCGGTCAGCAGGCTCAGCGCCTGCTCAAAGGCCTCGCGGTAAGACACGCCTCCGTCGAGCGGGGTCTCGGGTCGCCGCCACTCCACCCCGAACCACAGCCCGCAGTCCGGAGAGAAGGTCACCCGGCCAGTGTGAAAGATGTTCCCGGCGCTGTTGATGCGGTTCACCGTCACGCGCGGCACTTTATCCGCCTGCCACACGGGCAGGTGCTGCAAAGCGCGGAGCGGTCGCTCGCTCCTGCGCTCCTGCTTCTCCACAGTACGCATCGCTTCCGGCAGTTGAGCGACTTCGTCCACCGTCAGCCACAGGGTCCGCCCCTGCAAGAAGAGGCCCTTTCCCGGCTCGCCGGAGGGAGGCGGCAGATAGCCCGCCAGCGATTGCCCGCTCACTATGCGGCGGAAAATACCCTCGGAGACGAAAGCGATGCGCTTCAGGTCTTTGCGCCGCTCCTGGACCTCCACCCCCAGCGGATCCAGGTCCACCTGGGGCAAGGGGTAGAAGCGCACTCCGCCAGCGTAGGGGAAGGCCGAGGTGAGCAGCAAGGGGGGATCGGCGTTTTTTCCCGCCTGGGGAAAGACCTCGCCCCAGCTCTCGCCGCGCCCTCCCGCCTCCACCCAGGCCGCGACCAGGGCGGCGAACAGGGTATCGCTGGGCACGTGGATGATCGCGGCCTCCTGGCCCACGCCGTGCCGTCCCTCGCGCAGC
>JACIWR010000498.1 GCA_014360845.1 Anaerolineae bacterium | reverse complement strand
TCGAAATTTTCTTCTCATCGTAGGGCGGGTTGGGCTCGGCTCAGCCGGTTCACCGGAGACGCCACAAGAGCTCTCTCAAACGGCGACCCGTCCCGCTCCCTCAAAGCGGAGAGCCCTACCCGCCGCCTCGTTCTACGGTAGTTCGGCTACCCGCCGTAAAGCAGGCAGGTGCCCGGCGTTCTTTTGCACATCACAAACGCCGGGCACCCAAGCGGACTACTACTTTCACCTGATAGTCTACATCATCCCTTAATGCAGATCAATGGCCGTAAGCGGGCCACTTTGCGAATGATGCCCGCGTTGTGCATGATGTCCACGACCTCTTCCACATTCTTGTACGCGCCGGGCGCTTCCTCGGCCACTCCGGCCTTGGAGTGAGCGCGAATCACAATGCCCTGAGCGGCAAGTTTATCAATGACGTCTCCACCCCAGAATTTCTTCTTCGCTTGCCGCCGGGAGAGAGTGCGGCCCGCGCCGTGCAAGGCGCTGCCAAAGGTCTCATCCATCGCTCGCTTGGTGCCGTGCAGGATGAAAGAGCAAGTACCCATCGTGCCACCGACCAGCACGGGCTGTCCCACTTCGCGGTAGGCCGTGGGCAATTCCTTGCGTCCCGGGCCGAAGGCGCGCGTCGCGCCCTTGCGATGGACGACCAGCTTCTTCAACTGGCCATCCACCTCATGCTCTTCTACCTTCGCCGTGTTGTGCCCAATTTCGTACAAGGTGGCGATTTCCTGCGGGGGCACTCCTAGCGCCTCATGGAAAGCACGGCGAGCCAGATGAGCGATAGCCTGCCGGTTGGCAAAGGCGCAGTTGATCCCACAGTTAACCGCCGAGAGGTAACGCTGTCCCTCCGGGCTGTTTATCGGCGCACACACCAATTCGCGCTCTCGAATCGGAATGCCATATTTGCGACTGGCAGCCTCCAGCACCTTGAGGTAATCCGTGCCAATCTGGTGCCCTAACCCCCGGCTGCCACAGTGGACACTGATCAGAATCTGATTGGGGAACAGCCCGTAGGCGTCGGCGACCTCGGGCGCGTAAATCTCCTCTACCCACTGCACTTCCAGGTAATGATTGCCCGAGCCCAGCGTCCCAATCTGTTTGAACTGGCGTTCCTTGGCCTTTTTGCTGACCGCTTCGGGATCGGCGCCGGCAATGCGTCCTCTCTCTTCCACGTACTCCAGGTCTTCGGGGAAGCCATAGCCCCGCTCCACGGCGAACTCAGCTCCCTTCTCCAACACCTTATCCACTTCTTTCAGGCTGAGTTTGATGTCGCCAGTGGAACCCAGTCCGGCGGGCACAATGCGATACAGGGCATCGGCCAGCTCTTCTTTCTTGGATTCGATCTCGTCGCGGCTCAGATTGGTGCGCATGGTGCGCACGCCGCAGTTGATGTCATAACCGACCCCGGCCATGCTGATGATGCCCTCATCGAAGTCGAAAGCTCCCACCCCGCCGATGGGGAAACCATAGCCGGGGTGCACGTCGGCCATGGCCAGCGACGCCTTTTGGATACCCGGCAGACAGGCCACGTTTACAATCTGCAGCAGTGCGTTCCAGGATTTGCCCGCCTTCACATCCTCTACCAAATGGTCCACCGTCGCCCGGTCACCGTAGATGCGCCCCGGGACACGCATTTCGCCGTGGGGGGGGATTTCCCAGATATAGGGTTCGATCTGTACTACTTTTAATTCGTCCGTCACTTGAATCGTCTTGCCCATCGCATCACCTCCTGCGCATCGCGCCTCAAGCTCTACACGTCCACCACACATTGGAGTATATGGCGCTCATTTTCCACCTCGTATCTCAGGCCAGCATAGGTAGCGGCCTTGACCTCGGTCCACAGCTCGTGCTTGCCGGCATCGAGGGGTTCCCCACGAGCCACGCCCTCTAGCTGATAACCGGTGTCGGTGTGGATCAACCGTGTGACCTGGAAATCGGCAAACAAGAGGTGGCGGACGTCGCTCTGGAAGAGGAGCTCGTTCAAGCACTCGACGAACAGCGCGGCCGGGTCCTCCGCCTGGCAGCGGATGGGGACCTCTATGCTTCGCTCCACTTGATTGATGTCGGTCATGATGCCGAACATGGCCCGCGCCCCTTCGGCGATGGCTTCTTGCAAAGTAGCGCCGCTGGCACGGATACCCATATCGGCTTCGTGGTCAAGATATTCGTAAGGCATCGTTCCTCCCTGCTCTCTTTATATCACAGGAAGTGAACGCTGTCAACTGTGGGGCTGGGACCGTCACGAGTTTGGGACAAGGCCCTGAGGCGTCTCCAGGGGCCAGGCAAGGCTGAGTCCGGTGCAAAGAGAAGCCATAGGCACCTGGCTGACGT
>JACIWR010000497.1 GCA_014360845.1 Anaerolineae bacterium | reverse complement strand
GCCCAGGAGGAAGCGGTGAACATCTGGGAGTATCAGGTGCTGGCCCGCTATCACCTGCAGCCGTGGATCAAGGGCTTCTACTTCAACCCGGCCTACGTGCAGCCGCCATACACATGGATTTACGCCCTTTCTAAAGAAACACCTTAACTGTCCACTAATACCACAGTCGCAGGGCGGGTAGGTCGGGTTGGCAGCCCGACCTACGAGGCGAATGCTCGATATAGCAGGGGCGGCAGGTAGGCGGCTGCTCAGCTTGGGAGATGTTCGAAGCTAAGAGAGCTACGGGCTGCAGCCGCCAACCTGCCCTACTGGACTGGGTAACCAAGTGCGAGGAGACATCAGCCATGTTAGCATACATCATCCGCCGCTTGCTGATTTTGCCTGTCTTAATCTGCGGGGTGACGATACTCATCTTCGCCATGCTCTCCCTGCTCACCCCTTACGAACGGGCATCGTTGTACGTCCAAGACATTCCTAAACGCCAGGGAGCCATTGATGACATCATCCACAAATACGGTCTGGACGCCCCCATCCACATTCAGTACTGGCATTGGATCGTGGGCCGCAAGGACTTGACCAGCGGGGAAGTAAAAGGGGGTGTCCTGCGGGGCGATCTGGGCTGGTCCAAAGTGGGCAAGAGCCCGGTGGTAGAGGTCATCAGCCGCCGCCTGCCGGCCACGGCTGAGCTGGCCCTGTGGGCCGCGGTGCCCATGATCGGTATCGGCATCTGGCTGGGGGTGTTGTCCGCCGTGCATCACAACAAGCTGATAGACCAGGTTCTGCGCGTGTTCAGCATCGTCGGCTGGTCTATCCCCACCTTCGTCTTCGGCCTGCTCGTGCTTATGATCTTCTACGCCAAGCTGGATTGGTTCCCCCCCGGACGGCTCTCGGACTGGGCCTCTCAGATCGTTTATTCTGATGCTTTCACCCGCTACACGCAACTGAACACCGTAGACGCCCTGCTGAATGCGCGCTTCGACATCTTCTTAGACGCGCTCAAACATCTGGTCCTGCCCGTCACCACCCTGGCCTATCTCAACTGGGCCTACATGCTGCGCGTCACCCGCTCGTCCATGCTGGATACCTTGCGCCAGGATTATATGACCACGGCCCGCGCCAAAGGATTGACCGAACGAGAGGTCATCTGGAAACACGCCCTGCCTAACGGGTTGATTCCGGTCATCACCGTCGGCGGGCTGATCCTCATCGGCCTGCTCAACGGCGTGGTAATCACCGAGACGGTCTTCAACTATCCGGGGATGGGCTCCTTCCTGGCCGAAGCGGCCCTTTCCCTGGATGTGGTCTCGGTGCTCGGCGTCACCCTTTTCAGCAGTCTCGTCCTGGTGGGGGGCAACCTCATCGTGGATGTGCTTTACGGTTTCATTGACCCACGGATACGTTTGCACTGAGGATAGCTGGTTGAAAGGCAATACACGATGAAAGTGGTTCGCAGATTGCTGACTAATCCCACATCTCTGCTGGGACTTATCCTGTTATTCCTGTTCATCGTGGTGGCCATCGCTGCCCCGTGGCTTGCGCCGCCACCGGAGAACGCCCGCGATCCTTACATGATCCCCCGGGACGGGTTCAGCACGACCCCTCGCCCCCCTAGCGAGGAACATCCCTTGGGCACCACAGAGGGGCAATATGATATTTACTACGGCGTGATTTGGGGCACGCGCACCGCTTTTCGCATCGGCGTGGTAATCACCATTTTCACCACCATTATCGGCCTGACGATCGGCTCCTTCGCCGCTTACTACGGAGGATGGGTGGATGAAATCCTGATGCGGATCACGGAAATCTTCCAGGCTTTTCCTTTCCTGCTGGCCGCCATCACTCTGACCTCTGTGCTGCAGACCATTTATGGCCGCGAGGAGGCCGGTTTTCTGATGTTCCTGGCCAAGCTCCTGGCTTTCATGACCTTTGGACACAATCCCAGCAAACCCGTTGATCCCGTACAATTGCAGATTCTCACCGGGATGCTGGCCATCATCGCCTTCGGATGGATGACCTACGCGCGGGTAATCCGCGGTAACATCCTGGCCATCCGGGAGCTGGAATACGTGCAGGCGGCGCGGGTCGTCGGGGCCGGCGATCTGCGCATCTTGTTCCGCCACCTTCTGCCCAACGCTATCTTCCCGGTCATGGTCATCGCTTCCATGAATATCGGTTCTTACGTGTTGACTTTTGCGGCGCTGAGTTTCCTGGGGTTGGGGGCACAAAGGGGATACGCCGATTGGGGGCAGATGATCAACTTCGCGCGGAATTGGGTGCCGTCGCTGGCCAGGCACTGGTACATTGTGGTCTTCCCTGGCATGGCCATCGTGCTCTTCGTC
>JACIWR010000496.1 GCA_014360845.1 Anaerolineae bacterium | reverse complement strand
ATGAAAAATTCATGAAAAATAGCGGCTCTCGCACTAGCGAGGCCGCCTTTACAGGGGCAAGAACCTCTGGGTTGTCATAACTTTATTACTAGTTCTCTTCGGGACAGGCTAGCATGTAACCCACTCTTGGCGTGGTGAGAATATGCTTTGGATTATGGGGGTCTTCCTCAAGCTTCTGACGCAGGGAACGAATATAAGCACGCAGATAATCAATGTCGTCGCGGTACTCTGGGCCCCAGACCTGGGTCAGCAGGTCTTGGTGCAGCATCACTTTGTTGGCATTGAGAGCCAGCACGCGCAGTAATTGGTACTCAGTAGGCGTCAGCTTGACCTCCTGGGTTCCCACGAAGACCCGACGCTGGGCGAAATGGATGCGCAACTCGCCGCAGGCCAGTTCCAAAGTGGTCCGGATCTCCTCTGGGGAACGGTAACGGCGTAGTACAGCCTTGACGCGGGCCAGCAGCTCTTTGGCGCTGAAAGGTTTGGTCAGGTAATCATCGGCGCCTGCTTCGAACCCGCGCAACAGGTCGCTTTCGCGAGCCTTAGCGGTGAGCATGATCACCGGTACGTCCGAGAATTCACGTATCCGGCGGCAAACCTCGTAGCCATCTATGCTATGAGGTAAATGGATGTCCAGCAAAATGAGGTCGGGCTGCTCCAAAGCGAAAGTGTCCAATGCCGCCTCACCGTTGTTCGCTGTCACGACCCGGTAACCCACTGCGGTCAGTACTTCATTGACCAGACGCAGAAGACGCGGTTCGTCGTCCACGACCAGAATCGTTGCTTCAGCCATCGAGAACCTCTCTATTCTTCGGCCAGTGCGCTACTTTGCTCACCCAGTGGCAGGGTGAAGTAAAACGTCGAACCTTCGCCCAGCTTACTCTCGGCCCAGATGCGACCACCGTGACTCTGGACAATGGCTCGGGCGATAGGTAACCCCAGCCCAGAACCAGCTACATGTTCTTCAATTTCTCGAGCTCGGAAGAATCGCTCGAAAAGACGGTTCAGGTGCTCTGGCGCTATGCCTATGCCCTGGTCCGCTACGCTGATGACGACTTCGCTTTGGCTCACTTCGCCGCGTATCACCACTAACCCGCCGTGCGGAGAATACTTGACGGCATTATCCAGTAAGTTGTGCAATACCTGGTGAATACGTCGGGGATCGGCCTCTACAATGGGAAAGTCTGAGGGGAAGCTGATCACGAAACGATGTTTGTCTGTGCGATGAAGCATCTCATCCACTATCTCGTGCACCAAGCGGGGGAGTAGGATGGGTTCCGGAGTGATCTCCAACCGGCCAGCCTCGATCAAGGATGATTCCAACAGATCGTTAATGATTTCTTCCAACTTGTCGGTTTCCTCGTCAATGATGCGTAGGAACTCCGCCTGCTTTTCCGGGTCCCATTGCACTTCTTCCAGTATAAGAGCGGTGGAATAGCCCTTGATGGATGCTAGGGGTGTGCGCATCTCGTGCGCCAGTGTCGAGAGCAAGTCCAGGCTCGAGAGATCGGCTTGGGCGTCGGCGTGGGTACGCTCGAGTTCCATCTGTAATCGTAGACGGTCGGCGGCCAATGCGGCTAGGTTGGCTAAAGTCTGCAATAGCGGGATGTCAGCAGCGGCAAAAGGTGGGGCCGGCTGCCATTGTTCCAGAAGCAACACGCCTATGATTTCTTCTCCTAGCATCAGAGGAACGCCCAGGGCGCTTCTAGGACACACGGGCGCACCGGTTGCTTTCTCCTCGTAGACTATATCTTCGGGATGGGTGTTTACACCGGCTGCCACGATGGCCTGAGGGGTGGGAAACAGTTGTGGTGCTTGGGCTGCAAATACCTTGCCCGGCAAGCTTTCACCCTTGCGGAAGTGGCGACATCGCAAGGTGACATTTTCGTAGCCCAGCGCTGCCCGGACAACGAGGTGTTTTTCTTCCTCGTCCCATAACGAGATGGTCCCTGCGTCGGCAGGGGCGTACGCAGGGATGATAGTCTCGAGAACCGTGCTGTAGAATACCTCGGGGTCGGTAGCGGATGCCAACGCGCTGGATATGTGTAGCAAGGCTGGCTGCTCATAAGTATGCCTGTCCACTCCAACTGGCAAGTTGTCCTCAGGTGAGGGGAGCCGCCCGGCGGGGATTGGGTTTTCTACACTCAATCTGATACCTCCCACGGTACGTTTTCGCGTATCTTCTCAAAATGTAGGGGCGAACCCTTGCGGTCGCCCAGGCGGGCAGGTGCAAGACCTGCCCCTACCCCAAATTACTGAGAAGATACGTTTTCGCGGCGCTGGTGCAAGGATTATCATCTTAGTGGGGGAGGAGTGCCTCCAGCGCCAATATAGTATACCATAGGGGAATACCCACCGCAAAT
>JACIWR010000495.1 GCA_014360845.1 Anaerolineae bacterium | reverse complement strand
AGGGGGCAAATATGGCCGAGAGTGTCTACAAAGTCATCGAGCTGGTTGGGACCAGCACCGAGTCCTGGGAGAAGGCCGCCGCAGCCGCCGTGGAGATGGCGGCGAAAACCTTGCGCGACCTGCGTATCGCCGAGGTCGTCGAGTTGGACATGCAGCTCGAGGACGGAAAGGTGCGCGCCTACCGCGCGAAGGTGAAAGTCTCCTTCAAATACCACGGCGGCGAATGAGCCAGCTCCCACGCGGGCGGCTTCTACGGAGGCCGCCCGCGGTCAAGTCATCCTTCGACTGCGCTATCGCTCCGCCGTCATCCTGAGCGGAGTGCGTCCCTGAGCGACAGCGAAGGAGCGCACGTAGTCTGCGCTATCGCTCCGCCGTCATTCCGATCAGCGGCAACGCAATTGTCCCCCCTCACGATAACCGGCCAACACGGATGGAACTCCCCGGCTCAGCTTTGGCCTGACGCAACAACGACCGGCCCAGGTCACTTATCTGCCCCGGATGGAGCGCCTGGTTGCCTTCGACAATGACAATGCCAATGGAGAGAGTGGGAAACCCACCAGCCGTTGGTAAGCCACCACTCCCTTCGCGCATGACGGCATCAAAGGATTGGACGATGGACTGGGCCAGCGATTCGGCCCGCTCCGGTGTGGTAAGGATGATGAAATCGTCCATCCCATAGTACCCCACAAAATCCCCCACCGCTCCCTTTTTGATATGGTCCTGCAATATCCGGGCCAGTTGCCAGAGGATGCGATCCCCTTCCGGGAAACCGGCGCGCGCATTAAAGTCGGCCAGGCCATCCAGGTCCAGGTAGCAAGCAGCCAAAGGTAAGCCGGCTGTCAGGCGAGCCCGCAAGGAGTAGTCCGCGGCAACACTGCCGGGCAGCTCGGCCAGCCAACTCCGCGTGTGAGCCAGGATGCGTCGTTTGATGAGCATTTTGATGTACCCATCAATGTTGTGCGCCGGCCCACTTTTGGTCACAAAATCATCGGCGCCCATCTCGTAAGCTTTCTGCCGGGCAGCGACGCCCTCGAGGGCGGTCAGGATCATGATAGGTATATCGGCCGTGCTGGGAGCGGTGCGCAGTCGAGAACAGACCTCGTACCCATCCACCTCAGGCATCATAATATCCACCAGAACAATGTCCGGCTCCTCCCGGAAGGCCTTCTCCAGGCCCTCCGCGCCATTGGTGGCCTCGATGACCTCGTAGTGCTGCGCCCTTAACGACTTGCTGTAAAGCTTAAGGATGAGCGGGTCATCGTCAATGATCAGCACCTTGAAAGTTTCATATGCCATCACTCACTTCCCTTACTAAAAAACAGCTTGTTGCGCACCCCATTGACCAGAGCCCGAAGGGCTGTAGCCGTCTCTACCCATGGAGCTTGTACCCGCCATTCCGCCGGTTCGGTCAGGGCAATGATTGATCCGGCCAGACGGAAGGTAAAGATCAAGAAGTGATAAGCAGGGATGACGGATACTACCCACCAGGTGCGCCTCAAGCGAGCACGGATGGCGGGTGTGGCAATGATGTAGATGGTGAGAGCAGAGATAGCAGCGACAACGACGTAGAAAAGGTAGATAATAATTAAGGCACTGACGATTAAACTCAACGGGTACCCAAAGAAGTAGAGCACAGGGAAAAGAAAAGTCCATACCAGGCGAGGAAAAATCAACGTGTGGTCAACGAGCAAAGTACGCCCCAGAGCCAAACCCCGCAAGCGCAGCACGTTCGGCCCCACCATCTCCTGATAGACGGACGCCACCTCGATCTCTCCCCGCTGCCAGCGGACCCTCTGGGAATAAAGCGCGCTCAACGAAGGAGTAGGCGCGACGTACACAATGGCCTCTGGGATGCAGACCAATCGCTCCCCGCCAAAGCGCCTCCGAATATCAAAAGTGACTTTGGTATCCTCAGAGACGGTCTGGGTGTCATACAGGGCCGTGCGCAGCAACACCTCCCGCCGAAAGAACGAAAAGGCCCCTGCCAGTGTGTACAGGCTCTTGTTCAGCGTCTGCCCCTGGCGACCCAGCCAAAAAGCGCTCAGATATTCCTGAAACTCGCACTCGGCGATGAGCAAGGCCATGCGATTCTGTCGCTCCTGAGGCGACACAGGCAGCACCTCTACAGTGCCGGTAGCCGCTCCTAAACTGGGGTCGGCCTCAAAGCGACGCACCATCTCTCGCAAAGCATCGGCGTGCAAGACCGTGTCGGCGTCAATGTTGCAGATATAGGTATTGCTGGCCAGATGAAGCCCGGCGTTCAGGGCATAGGATTTGCCCCGACCAGCAATGGAAATCCAGTGCATCTGTCCCCGAAAAGGGAAGTTTTGTTGCTCCTGAAAGACCTGGTAAGTGCCGTCTGTGCTGCCGT
>JACIWR010000494.1 GCA_014360845.1 Anaerolineae bacterium | reverse complement strand
GTCTACGCCAGATTATAATCTATCCTGCCCGCAAGGTCAACAAAGCAACCCGTTTTCTGACAAAGCGGTAGGACAGGCTTAAGCCTGTCCTACTTCTGGCGAAAACGGGTTTCAGAGTTGGTGGAGATGGCGGGAATCGAACCCGCGTCCGAAGAATTCGATCACGGATATACTACAGGCTTAGTCGGTTGATGAGTTCTCGCCCGCTGGTAGCTCAGCCGACAAAGCCCGCAGCGGGCCAGTCGGTGGGAGCTCTCGCTCCCTCTTAGATTCTCCTCACCGACTTCGGGAGAATCGCACCCCGGCTACTCTGGCGCTCAAACCTAACCCGTCGGGGGGAGGTTAGGGAGAGCGTGGTCGCTCGCAAGCGACCAGGTGGCGCGTTTCTGACTGACTACGCAGCCAGGGCGAGCGCCGGTCGTCGTGTGTTGGCACTTATTGGCCTTGCCCTGGTTTAACGAGGTTAGGGCACCTCGGCCTGCAATCCGTGACCAGCCTTCCCCGTCGAAGCCTGTCATCCCCATGCGATGACTATTATATCACGCTTGCGATTTCTTGGCAAGCCTGTAGGCGGTTTCTTACCGCGCAACCCCGGCCACGACAGTGGGCCTTGGCGGTGCTGGGGGCCGTCGGGCCGTGCTATGGAAAGCGCGGCTACCCTCTCTGCTCCCAACCACCGCCTGTGCGGTGCGTCCTCCCTACGGTAATGCTGCTCAGCCGTGCTATGGAAAGCGCGGCTACCCTCTCTGCTCCCAACCAGCACCGCCTGTTGCACGGCGGTGCGTCCTCCCTACGGTAATGCTGCTCAGTACACCGCGTTGGGAAACGTGCATACTCCAGCGTGATGTCCAACGCGCTTGTACATCCGCACCCCACTGAAAGGCTCGCCGAGAATCCCGTCATGGATGGCCCAGCTACGCCCGCGCACCGTGTGGGCGAACTCCGGTTGACGGAAGGGGGTGGAACCGTCCAGCCGCTCGTACAACACTCCGCCGGGAGTGAACTCGGCGTGAATCCATTCCATCTTGGCGCGGCCGGTCATATAGGCGAAGCCGTGGCGCTCGAAGTGAATGGCATTGTGATAGGCCAGCGGCTCAATGAAGAACATCTCGTGCCCCATTTTGGTGACGAAGCGCTCCAGTTGAGGGATGAGCACGCCCGTCAGCCGCAGACCGCGCCGCACCTGCCCCGGGGCCAGGCCAGCCTTCATGGCCCGGATTTCCTCCGGGATATTGCGGTGCATGGTCCCGAACTTGGTTCGTCGTCCCTGCCAATCGCGGTCCACGTCGAAACGCTCGCTCTGCGGGTCGTTGATGATGAAAAGCAGCACCTCAAGCTGACCACCCACCGTGTCCCCCATCTGCAGATAGAGCAGGGGATCCCGGGCTCCTGGGGCCGGCCAAATCTTGATCTCGACAAAGCCTGTTCCCGCTTCGCAGACGAACTCCACCAGGCGGTGACCCTGTTCATCCTCGAAAGTCTGCGGTGAGATGCCATAGCGAGTCAGCAATTCGGGGAGAATCAGCTCAGAGTAAAGGGTCAGCTTCTGCTTCCAGGGCAGCTTATTGACCTGGCGGATGGAGTACACCGGCAGGCTGGACGTGACCTCGCTCATGCTACTTCGCCCGTTTCCTGCTTTGCTCTTTCAGTGCTCGCTCAATCTGACGGCCGGCCTCGCGCTTGGCGATGGCCTCCCGTTTATCGTATTTGCGCTTGCCGCGGGCCAGGGCCAGCTCTACCTTAGCCAGGCCACGGCGCAAGTACATGCGCAGGGGCACCAGGGTATACCCCCGCTCCTGAACCCGGCTCGCCAGGCGGTTTATCTGGCGGCGGTGCATGAGCAGTTTACGCTCGCGGCGTGGCTTGTGATTCTGCCGGCTGGCCGGATCATAGGGCGCGATGTGGGAATTGAGCAGCCACAACTCGCCATCGCGGACGACGGCGTAACTGTCCCGCAGATTGACCCGTCCGGCGCGCACCGATTTTATCTCCGAGCCGGTGAGAACGATGCCCGCCTCGAAGCTCTCCTCGATGTGATAATCGTGCCGCGCCTTGCGATTGGTAGCTACGGTGCGTTCTTCCGACATCAGTTCTTCCCTGCGATTATCTGGTTAGTCAGGTAGTCAATGGCCCGTTCCAACTGAGGATCGCGGCCCGCATCCCGGTCCTCCTCACTCAGTTCAACCACGATGTCGGGCGTGAGGCCGGCTTTCTCGATAGCCCGGCCGTCGGGGGTGAACCAGTGGGCGACGGTGACGCGCAACTCCGCGCCGTCGCTCAAGTCGTAACCGATCTGCACCGTCCCCTTGCCAAAAGTCTGCTCACCGATGAGCACCGCGCGCCCGTGATCCTGTAAAGCCCCGGCCACGATCTCCGAG
>JACIWR010000493.1 GCA_014360845.1 Anaerolineae bacterium | reverse complement strand
CAACTGATGCAGCATGGTCTTGAACAGCGCCTGCAGGGCAGTCTTGCGCTTCTCCTCGGCCTCGATTTTGCGGTCTGCCGCGGCAAGAACATCAATGATCTCACGTTGCTCCGATAAGCTCGGTATACCTACTGGCAAACTCCTCAAGATGCCAAGGTTGATTACAGGAATTGAAGTTCCTCGCCTGCGCTTCTGGATCAGATCTTGCATCCTCCCGTGTGTAAACCAGTAGAAAAGGTACAGTGGCTCCACCCTTGAGGTATCAACTCGTGCTCGAAGCTGCTTGTTTGAGATAACGTACTTGGAATAGCGACAATTCGCTGGTATCAGGCCAACCTGCCCGATAGTACCGGCCGCGGTGAACACAAGGTCGCCCGGCAGTGCTGTACAGTTGGCTAGTTCCTCCGCTTTCTCTTCGGTGATGTATACGAATCCTTCTTCCACGAAAAGAGAATTCCCTTTTGTCAGATTGCACCCACGGATGAGAGGAACTCCACTTTCGACAAAAAACCGTTTGCCTATGTTTGAGCCAAATGGGCCGGATACGATTGTACCTTTGCCAGGTGCTTTTACATCATCTAACGTTTGGAACTCCCAATGCGCCGGCACGAGCCCGATCTCCGTCTCCTTCAGCGGCACCTGGTCGGCCTGGTCCAGGGGGACGGGGCCGTAGGTGAAGAGGTGCTGCATCAGGCTGCGCTTGAGCTCGCGGGCGGCGGCGATGAGGGCGTCCTGGGCAGCGATGGCCCGCTGGATGGTGCCCAGCACGTGGGCGATGCGCCGCTGTTCGGGGAGGGGTGGGAGGGGGATAGAGAAGCCTTGCAACACACCCTTGTTAATGCTCTTGAAGGTCGAACCGGTCCCTTTGTCTTCCAGCCGCCGCTTTGCGAAAATCAGCAAGTAAAACAGGAACCAATTGTCAAGCGATTCATTCCCGTTGATGGCTGCCAAGCCCCGGCCGATGCAATAGTCCTCCCTAGCCACATTTACATCGCCCACTGGTGCCCTCACAGAGATCAGGATTGAGCCACGGGGAGCAATCCTCTTGGGCTGTGAGCACCACTTGACAGGTATGGGATATACTTCTCCAAACTCTGCCTTCCCTTGGAGAAACGGATATCCCTTACCCTCTGTGTTGTAAGTTGAGGATGGTGGCGACTGCCCCATAATGAGAGAAGCCACTTCCCCCAGCCACACCACCCCCCACTCCACCGGGATGGGGCCAATTTCGGTCTCTTTGAAGCCTTCGATTGGGTCAGATTCTCGTCTCACGGTCATTGTGTCTTCCACCGCCGAAGTCGTGCCTGGCACTCAGCCTGAGGCAGGCGGCTTCCCTGGACTAACATCTGCTCCAATGCCCGGGCAGCCTGGGGTGGGGCGATCACTCTCAGCCGCACCATCTCGTCCAACACCCACAGGGTGCCGTGCACGAGTATCCCTTCCTGCTCCGCCACCTGCCGCAGGTGCCGATCCCCGGTGAGAAGGGGGGCCTTTAGCGCCCGCGCCAGAACCAGAGCAAAGAGGTCGTTGGCGGAGACGTAGCGATAACGGGCCAACAGCGAAGCTACCTCCAACACCTGAGCCCCTGAAAGTGTTTCGCTCTCCAGTCCGTATGCCAGTAGCATGTCGCCATCCGGGTCATACAACTCGGCGATGATCACGTCCGGAGCTACCAGCCGAAAGGGCAGAAGGAAGACCTCTCGCAGCAACCCGCCAGCGTGCAAATCAATGAGGATGTTGGCATCAACCACGCACGGCGGCGGGGAATCCATCATGCTGCTCCGCTTCCTCTTGCCAGAACTGCGCGAGAGGCATCCCCAGCAACTCCGCGGCACGGGACCGGGAAATCATATCCTCGGCCAAAGCCCGCAACACTAACCGCTTCATCCGCCCTGGCTCTTCCGGCGGAATCGGATCGCCCGGCTCCTGGCGGTGCCACCCTTCCTGACGAAACCGCTTAAAGAGCTGAGTAGCAGCCGAGGCCGCGAGGATGCCCAGGTCTTTGGCCCGATAGATCCACGCCTGCATGCTCAATCCATACTTGTGTTTGAGCAGATGCAACTCATAAAGGTCCAACGTCCGCCGCTCGGGGCCCAGTTCGAAATACACCACCGGTTCTGGTACCAGGAAAGCACCGGCAAAGCGGTACGCTGCCTTTTCGGCATCCACGCTCTCAACAGGTTCCAGAACGATATGTCCCAGTTCATGAGCCAGGCTAAAGCGCTGGCGGTCTCCCGGCAGACCACGTTTCACAACAATGACCGGTTTGGTGCCGTCCGCCCAAAAAGTGAGAGCATCGAAATCCTCATGTCCGGACACTATCCCCACTTTGATTCCCCGATCTTCCAGAACCTCTACCAGGCTTTCTATGGGAACCAATCC
>JACIWR010000492.1 GCA_014360845.1 Anaerolineae bacterium | reverse complement strand
GACTTGCGGCCCACCACAGTGCAACTGCCCTTGTACAGTTTGAGCCGCACGGTGCCCGTCACGCGTTCTTGGGTCTTGGCCACAAAGGCATCCAGGGCCTCGCGCAGGGGAGTGAACCACAGGCCATAGTACACCAATTCTGCGTAGCGGTGGCCCACGAGTTCCTTGTAGTGCAATGTCTCCCGATCCAGGCAGATGCTCTCCAAACCCTGGTGGGCGGTGTAGAGAATAGTGCCGCCGGGGGTCTCGTACACGCCGCGGGATTTCATACCCACCAGACGGTTTTCCACCAGGTCCACACGGCCTACACCATGAGCGCCGCCCAACTCATTGAGCCGGGTGAGGAGTTCCACGGGAGCCAATGGTGTGCCGTCAATGGCCACCGGTACCCCCTTCTCGAAGTCAATGGTCAGGAAGTGGGGCTTGTCGGGCGCGGCCTCTGGGGCCACAGTGATGCAGAACATCTCCTCTTCTGGCTCAGCCCACGGGTTTTCCAGGATGCCGCCTTCATGGCTCAGGTGCCAGATGTTGCGGTCACGGCTGTAGATGGACCTCTCCGTCGCCGATACGGGCACGTTGTGCACACGGGCATACTCCAGTTCATCCTGGCGAGAGCACAGGTTCCATTCCCGCCAGGGAGCGATGACCTGAAGATACGGGTTCAACGCCTTGACGCTCAACTCGAAGCGCACCTGGTCATTGCCCTTGCCGGTGCAGCCGTGGGCTACCGCATCTGCCCCTTCCTGCTCGGCAACTTTGACCAGGTACTTGGCGATGACCGGGCGGGCGAACGAGGTGCCCAATAGGTGCAGGCGCTCGTAGATAGCCCCCGCTTGCATAGTTGGAAAGGCGTACTCCAGAAGGAACTCCTCCCGCAGGTCCATGATGTAGGCTCTGCTGGCCCCGCTGGCGATCGCCTTTTCCTCCAGCCCGACCAGTTCGTCAGCGCCCTGTCCGAGGTCGGCGGTGAAGGTGACCACCTCACAGCCGTAATTCTCCTTGAGCCAGGGGACGATGACCGAGGTGTCCAGGCCACCGGAATATGCCACCACCACCTTTTTGAATTTGCCTTTCATTTTACCTCCTCCTTTTCGTTTTTGTCTTATGGTAGGATTGGGAATGGATTCACCGCGTGCTCCGCGATGTTCTTTTTCCCGCGCGTTTGTAGTCTCTGGGAAAAACGAAACGCGATGGAAAGTTACCATCGCGCATAAAAAGAGCCAGTCCGTCTGGACTGGCTGTGAAGTTATGAATTCAGGGCGAACAGCCTAAACGAAGCCTATCCAGACGGATCGCCTGGCTCTTCGTAGGCTCGCCTTCGGATATCGGTTACATCAGCAGTTGGACAGCGGTTCACGATTTGTTCCCTGTGCTTGATTGGGCGCGAGTTTATCATAGAAGCGCGTTTTTGTCAAATCGGCCCCTTACAGTAACAGATCCGTGTGAAAACAGTTGCTCTTTCGGAGAAGTGTCCGCTTTCTGTCCGATTCCTGTCCGGATTTTGTCCTGTGGGGACTTGACAACCTGGATATAATTATATTTGGGGTTATGTATCGCCCGGATTTGATTCGTGGTACTTGACGCGTAATCGGGAGAATAGCATGTCTGGAGGTGCAAGATGCGCAAGACAGCTGTTATTACCGATTCGGCGGCGAACTTGCCACCAGAACTGATCGAACGCCATCATATTTTTGTCGTGCCGGTATTAGTTCATCTGGATGGGCGTGAGTACCGCGATGGGGTGGACATCGCTCCTGGCGATGTATATCGTTACCTGCGCACCTCTCCCAACGGTGCGTTGCCCAAGACGTCCACCCCGTCGGTGGGAGATTTCGTCCGCGTCTATGCCCAGGCTGCTCGGGAGGCGGAAGAAATCGTTTCCATCCACCTGTCGAAGGAATTGAGCGGGGTTTACCAGACCGCCTGCCTGGCCCGCAACCTGGTGGACGCCCCAATCCACGTGTTGGACTGCCGCTCCGCTGCCATCGGCTGTGGCTTTGCCGTTCTGGAAGCGGCCCGGCTGGCAGAGGCTGGGGCGGACGCTGCGGCGGTGCTGGAACGAGCGCGCCAGATCGCCCAACGCACCCACGTGTACGCTGCCCTGGAGACGTTGTATTACCTGCATCGGGGCGGTCACGTGCCAGCCATCGCCAACATTGCCAGTTCAGCACTCAAAATCTGTCCTATCCTCAGTGTGAGCGGCGGTCACGCCCATTTGGTCGAACTGCCGCGCACTCGTCGGCGGGCTGTGACCCGATTGCTGGATTTGATGGCCGCCAGCGCGGACAACAGCCCGGTTCACGCCGCCGTGATGCACGCCGATGCTCCGAAGGAAGCCGAAGATTTGCGAGCCGAGGTCGCCGCCCGCTTCGCCTGCCGTGAACTGTTCGTCAC
>JACIWR010000491.1 GCA_014360845.1 Anaerolineae bacterium | reverse complement strand
CCCCCCGCCTGAGCCGCATATTCGATGGCCTCCGGTAAGTTGCCCAGCTCGTCTATCAGACCCAGCTCCAGGGCCTGTTGGCCGGTGTACCCCCGCCCATCGGCCAATTCGCGCACTTTTTCCACGGGCATGTCGCGTTCTTCGGCCACCAGATTGATGAACATTTCGTGGATTTCATCTACCATGGCCTGGATGATGGCCACGTCCTCCTCGCTCATCTTCTCAAACAGGTTCCCCGCCGCTTTGGACGATCCGCCGCGGATGATAACCACTTCCACGCCCAGCTTCTCCATCAACTCTTCAGCGTTAGGTATCTGGCTGTATACCCCGATGGAGCCGGTCAACGTCGCCGGGTTGGCGAAGATGCGGTCGGCAGCACAGGCGATGTAATATCCGCCCGACGCGGCCACATCGCCCATCGAGACGATCACCGGCTTATCCACCTTGCGCAGCTCGCTGTATATCTCATCGGAAGCGACCACAGCGCCGCCTGGGCTGTTGATGCGCACGACGATGGCTTTCACGCTGGGGTCCTGATCGGCACGGTGGATGTAATTGATAATCTCCTCGCTATACACCCCGCCTCCGAAGGGGCTGAGCATGCTGCTGTCACCTATGGAGCCCTCCACGCGGATGATGGCCACTGCATCCCCTGAGCCCCCCGCGTTCAGAATGCTGTACCAGAGCAGGGGTAGACCGCCCATGCACGTCCCGCAAACCATCAGCAGCACGAGCACAAGACCGCCCACTATCCAGGGCCAACGTCGCTGGCGGGTCCCTCTTGGGCTTTTTGCTGACTCTTCTGTCATTTGCCGGCACCTCTCTCGCATAATAGTGCAAAGGCGTAGCGGCGGCTCGCCGTGCCCTGAGCTCTGGCGAAGGGCTTGTCCTGAGCTCCGTCGAAGGGCTTGTCCTGAGCTCCGTCGAAGGGCTTGTCCTGAGCTCCGTCGAAGGGCTTGTCCTGAGTTCTGGCGAAGGGCCGTCCGCCGCTACATCATCATACCTCGCTTGCTCACACGACTATGAGTGAAGGGGTGTGCCCCATCGGTCGGTGGGCGCGCTTTAGCCGGCGAGCAGCTTGACAAATTTCCGCCGCCCAACCTGCAGCACGGCCTCGTCGGCCACCTCGATCATGGTGTTGACATCTTCCACCCGTTCACCGTTCAATCGCACGCCACCCTGTTGGATCAAACGGCGCGCTGCGCTCTTGCTCTTGGCCAGACCGGTTTGGGCCATCAGGTCCACGATGTTGACCGGCTCCGTCACGGTGATGGTTGGCATCTCGGAGGGCAGTTCCCGCTCCTGGAATACCTTGCGGAAGTGAGCCTCGGCAGCGTCTGCGGCCTCGTCGCCATGGAAAATGCTCACGATTTCCCAGGCCAGTTTCATCTTCGCGTCGCGGGGGTGCAACTTCCCGCTTTTCAGGTCTGCCTCGATGCGAGCGATCTCCGCTGGGGTCCAGCGGGTGACCAGGTTGAAGTAATTGCTCATCGCATGATCGGGTATGCTCATCACCTTGCCGTACATCTGCTCTGGTGGTTCGTCAATACCGATGTAGTTACCTGTGCTTTTGCTCATGCGCAGGTAGCCGTCGGTGCCCACCAGGATGGGGAAGGTGAGACATATCTGAGGGCGCAGTCCGAAAGCTTCCATAATCTTGCGTCCGGCCAGCAGATTGAATAACTGATCGGTGCCGCCTATCTGTACGTCGGTCTGCAAGGCGACGGCGTCGTAACCCTGCATCAGAGCGTAGAAGAACTCATGCAGCCAGATGGGATCGCCCTTGGCGTAACGCTTGCTGAAATTATCGCGGGCCAGGAACTGTTGCACGGTGAAGTGGGAGGCCAGTTTGATGATGTCGGGCAGGGTGAGCTTGGTGAGCCATTCGCCGTTGTAGCGCACTATCGTTTTCTCCGGGTCGAGGATTTTCCACACCTGGTCGGTGTAAGTTTTGGCCAGGGCTTTGAGCTCTTCCTCGGTACGTTGGGGACGCGCGCTATCTTTGTCGCTGGGATCACCGATAAGACCGGTTCCCGTGCCGATGAGGAACACCACCTCGTGACCCAGTTCCTGGAATTGAGCCAGTTTGCGGATGGTGACCGTGTGGCCCAGATGCAGGTCGGGCGCTGTGGGATCGTAGCCGCAGTAAACGCGTAGAGGTCGGCCCTCGGCCAGGCGCTCACGCAATTCGCGCTCCATCGTTTCTCTGATTTGTTCGTCGCCGAAATCGGCCCCGCGCATCAAAATAGCCACTTGTTCATCTATGGATTTCATTCTTCTCACTCCTGGTGATGGTGGAAAAAATCGGTCAGGGACAAGAACTGAAAGACCCACGAGGGGGTCGTGGGTCCTGAGCGAGCGGATTGCAGGGCGGCATAGCGTGCTGGTACTACACCGCACTAC
>JACIWR010000490.1 GCA_014360845.1 Anaerolineae bacterium | reverse complement strand
GGCAAATTACGGGGCACTTGGCACACCGCCCGCTTTCCTGGCGTGCCAGTCGGTGGTCTGCTCGTAGGTGTAAGCCACGCGGAGCACGGTTGCCTCGTCGAAGGGGCGACCGATGATCTGCAGGCCGATGGGCAATCCCTGCGCATCGAAGCCGCAGGGAAGGGATAGGCCCGGCAGTCCGGCCAGCGAGGCGGAGAGGGTGAACACGTCCGAAAGGTACATCTGCAAGGGGTCATCGGCCTTTTCGCCGATTTTGAAGGCGGTGGTCGGCGAGGTGGGGCAGAGCACCACATCGCAGAACTCAAAGGCACGGTCGAAGTCCTGCTTGATCAAAGTGCGTACCTGCTGCGCCTTCAGGTAATAGGCGTCGTAATATCCGGCGGAGAGGGCGTAAGTGCCCAGCATGATTCTACGCTTGACCTCGGCTCCGAATCCGTACTGCCGCGTTTTGCGGTAGGCATCCCACACATCGGTGGCGTCTGGGGCGGAGAAGCCGTATTTGATGCCGTCGTAGCGGGCCAGGTTGGCGCTGGCCTCGGCCGGGGCAATGAGGTAGTAGACGGGCAGGGCGTACTCGGTATGGGGCAGGGAGATGTCCACTACCTCCGCGCCCATCTCGGCCAGCAGGGCGATGGCTGCCCGTACCGCCGCTTCTACCTCCGGTTGTATGCCCTCGATGAAATATTCCCGAGGCACTCCCAGGCGCATTCCCCGCACATTGGGCACCAGCGCGGACAGGTAATCGGGCACCGGCTCGTCCACCGAGGTGGAATCGCGCGGGTCGTGCCCGGCGATCACGGAAAGAAGCAACGCGCAGTCGGTCACGTCCTTGCCGAAGGTGCCAATCTGGTCCAGCGAGGAGGCGAAGGCCACCAGCCCATAGCGGCTGACCCGTCCGTAGGTGGGTTTGAGGCCCACCACGCCGCACAGGGCCGCCGGCTGACGCACGCTCCCCCCCGTATCAGAGCCCAGAGCTCCCAGGCATTCATCGGCGGCCACAGCCGCCGCGCTACCCCCGCTGCTCCCCCCCGGCACGCGACTCAGGTCCCAGGGATTGTGGGTGGTAAAGTAGGCCGAGTTCTCGGTGCTGGAGCCCATGGCGAACTCGTCGGTGTTGGTCTTGCCCAGGACCACCGCCCCGGCAGCGCGCAGTTTCTCGACCACGGTCGCGTTGTAGGGCGGGATGAAATCCTCCAGGATTTTCGAGCCGCAGGTAGTGGGGATGCCCTCGGTGCAGATGATGTCCTTGATGGCCAGAGGAATGCCCAACAAGGGGGCGTCCTGGCCTGCGGCCCGCTGTGCGTCGGCCTGGCGGGCTTGCTCCAGAGCCAGCTCAGGGGTCAAAGTGAGGTACGCTTTGACCTCGTTGTCCACGGCCAGGATGCGATCTATGACCGCCGTGGTGAGTTCTGCGGCGGAGATTTGTCCGGATTGCAGCAGTGAACGCGCCTGGTGAATGGTGAGTTCGTACAGTTTCATTAAGCCTTCTTATAGAGTGAATTCAAGAGTAGGTATCATGGCGGGCATGCACCGGCTTCGACGATGGATTACTGGTTTCTTCTTTTTGGAGGAAATGGGGTGTTGCGGGGAATCTATCTATCACGATTACCGGCAGTATAGGTAGGGGCAACGATCGCCCGTGATTCCAACAAGCGTAGTTGGATCACCTTCGCCGGATAGTTCGTAATGATCAATTCTGTTAATTTGCCTCGCCCTTTAGCATTGCTGTTGATCGCGCGGTTAGCTTGGACTTCACTGATCGTGAAATATGGGGCAGCATAACATGTTCGCACGAAGTCGGTGTCCGAGTTCGATACCATCACACTGACATTGCGCTCGCTCAATTCTATGCACACGTCACGCAGTCTTATTTGATCATCGAGAGAAAAACCATCCGGCTGGTATGCTGTGAAATCAGCTGTTTTGGATACAGGGACATAAGGTGGATCAAAATATACCAAGTCTCCGGGCTTAGCCCGCTCTAAAACTGTCTCAAAAGGGGCACAAATGATTTCTACGCCTTGTAGGGCTTGTGAGACTGCTCTCAAGTTATCGGGGTCACAGTATTTAGGCGATTTGTAACGTCCGAAAGGCACGTTGAATTTCCCTTGCCTGTTAACTCGATAAAGACCGTTGTAACAAGTTTTATTCAGATAGATCATCCGGGCTGCCCTTGCTGGCAAATCCATTTTCCACGGGTCACGGGAACGCAGTTCATAATAAAACTCTCGTTGGTACGGGTAGCTCGACAATAGAGCGATGACTTCTTCAACATGATCGCGGATGGCAATATAGGTGTCTATAAGTTCTGCATTAAGGTCTGAAATAGAGGCCCGTTGTATTAAGCCATCTCGATATAATCTGAAGAATAGGGCTCCACCCCCAACAAAGGGTTCATGATACC
>JACIWR010000049.1 GCA_014360845.1 Anaerolineae bacterium | reverse complement strand
TCGCAGATTTCGGCCTGCAGGATGAGATTGGTCAGGCTCTGGGCCGGTCCATCGTGCATTTGCCGGGCCAGGTGTTGGCGTTCACTCTCTTGGGCCTCGATGATGCGCACCACCATCTGTTGGCTGGCCGTCTTGGGGCCGCTGCCCGGCGCGGCGGCGGCCTCGATAATCGGCATTTCCTGATCGGCTATCTCCAGGAAGCGGCGCAGCAGGTCAGCGTACTTTTGCAGGTGCTGTTGATCGCTTTGTAGCTTCTCCAATTGCCCCTTCATCATGAAGAGGCGCTTTTGGGACTCTTGGGCGGCGGTGTAGGTCTCCGAGCGAGGCACGGTATCGAAGTTGGCCTCGATCTGTCGCAGACGGTTGGTGATCTGGGCATTGCGCCGGGCCAATCGGTCTACTTCGCCGCTGCTTTGCTGGATCAACAGGTCAATCTCTTTGAGTTCTTTCTGAGTCTGTTCGAATTCCTTGTGGCACTCCTGGATAAATTGCTGAAGGGGAGAGGTGGGAGGTGTGGTAGCAGTTTGTTCCGTGGTCATGGGATACTCCTTGTCTAGCGCTGATCAAGCCCGATGATTTACTACAGTGTGTCTTGCAGGCGCACCCAGCCTCTGCGCAGAGCGTACAGGGCCGCCTGGGTGCGGTCATTGACGGCCAGCTTGCGCAAAATGGAAGTGATGTGGTTTTTCACCGTTTGGTGACTGATACCCAGCTCGCGGGCGATTTCTTTATTGCTCATCCCGCGGGTGATCAATTGCAAAATCTCCATTTCGCGGGGGGAGAGAGGCATGAACAGCTCATCGGCATCACCCCATACCCCTTCTAATTCCCCGAATTCTTTCAGCAGCCAGGCCGCTACCTGGGGCTTGTCGAATACGTTGTCCTCGATGACGTAGTGTCCTTCGGCTACCTGGCGAACCGCCTCTACCAGCTTGCGGGGTGTGACTTCTTTGGGGTAGTAAGCGGCTGCGCCGGCGCGGATGGCGTGGAAAATCTGCTCGTCATCGTGGTAGGCGGTGAGGGTAATCACGGCAATACTGGGCAGTTCCTCTTTCAGCCGGCGGGTTACCTGCAGTCCGTTTATGGAGGGCAGGTTGATGTCCATGATAACCACGTCCGGTGTCAATTCGCGGGCTTTGCGGAGCGCTTCGGCCCCATCGGCCACTTCGCTGATGACTTCCATATCCGCCTCCGCTTCCAGGACTCGGCGCAGTCCCTGGCGGAAGAGGGGGTGGTCGTCAACGATCATAATGCCAATCTTTTTCATGCGCTCTCACCTCCAGCGGGCAAGGTCTGAGCTTCGATCGCGGATGATGGAGCCGGGGAAAGAGGATAAGGCACGGTCAACACGACGCGGGTCCCCCCATCTCCCTTGTCGAATATCTGCAGCCGCCCGCCTAGAAGCAGTGCCCGATCTCGCATGCCTATCAGACCCCAGCGACGTCTCCCGGGGTGGTCCAGCGGGTGCCAGGTAAAGCCCTTGCCGTTATCCTCGACGACGAAGACGAGACGGTCGGGTTCGACTTCGATATCCACGAGGACTTGGCTGGCCTCTGCGTGCTGGTGGACGTTGCGCAGAGCTTCCTGGATGATGCGAAAGATGGTGATTTCCATAGTCGGAGGTAGACGGAAGGTCAGCTCATCCAGGAGAGCGTGTACCTCCAGTCCCGACGCGCGCTGAAAGCGTTCCAGGTAGCGCTCCAAACTGGCTGCCAGGCCCAGTTCATTGAGGAGCAAGGGCGGTTGCAGTTCCGTGATGAGGTTTTGTGCGAGCTCCAAACCTTCGCGGAATTCCTCCTGGAGCAGGTGGAGGCCTTCGCGAGCGAGGCTGGGATTGTCCTCCAGCAGGTGCAGGCATGATTCCAGTTCGAAGACGGCATTGGCCAGGAGTTGGGCCAGTCCTTCTCGGAGTTCGTGGGCGATTCGTTGTCGTTCTTCCTCTTGGCTTTGAATGTATCGAATGCGGGATTCGTTGTCGTCGGCCTCGGTAGAGGGATCGGTGATGTAGGTTATATCGGCAGTGCAGTGCTCCATCAGGCGGTGCAGGCGGTTAATAAGGATGTGGCCCGCCTCTGCCTGGCTCACAGGCAGTGCTCCACTTCCCTGGAGGGCCTCTACTTTGTAGATGAGGTTCTCCAGTTCCGCGCATGTTCTTTTCAGGATCGCCGCCGCTTCCGTGGCGATGTCCCGTAAACTTCCGTCCCACGTGGTCACTTTTCTACCTCCGGTTCTTTATGTAGTATACCACAGAATGGCTTGTTTAGGCAAGGTATTCACCTGCCGGGGGTGTATTTCACTTCTGGGGCGAGTAGGGGCGCAGCATGCTGCGCCCCTACAGGGGTTTGCCCCGACGCTACTCCTACACAATTTTCTAACACAACTCTAATGCAACTCTAACACTTGTCTAATGTTCCTCTAACAAAAAAGTGGTATTTTATCGCGTGTAGATGCCTGGAGACCAGTTTCAGTTACCGGTAAATGGGTTTCTGAGAACGTGGTGCTTTGTACAGGCGTCTTTTTCTGTGTTGCTTGCTCCTTACCGTGAGAATCGTGAGAAATCTCAACTCCATGGGGTTTTGAGGTTGGAGAGGGCGAGATGAAACGATTTACATGGTGGGTTATTCTCCTCGTTGTTCTTTCGCTGACAGTGCTGAGTTGTAGTTGGGCGACTCCGCTGCACTACTTCTCGCGCTTGAGTCTACTGCCCAATGTTGCCCCCACAGCGACGCCCACCGCTACGCCGCAGCCGGTGCCCACCCTTGCTCTGGGCGCTGAAGAAGGCGTAACCGCGGAGGAGGCGTTGCTGACAAGGCTCTATGAGCAGGTCAGTCCCTCGGTGGTGCATATCCGCGTCACGCAAAAAGTGGCCCGTGAGACGGTCGTGCCTTTCCCCGATTTTCCCGGGTTCCCCAATCTGCCCAATTTGCCCCAGATACCGGACGAGTTCTACCGTCGTGGCGAGGGCTCCGGTTTCGTCTGGGATGAGGAAGGGCACATTGTGACCAACTATCACGTGGTCGCCGAGGCCACCACGGTGGACGTGCACTTTTTCGATGGCACCATTGTGGAGGCCGAAGTCGTTGGCCTGGACTCGCAGAGTGACATCGCCGTGCTTCGCGTTGATCCCAAGGCGACTCAACTGCGTCCGGCAGTCTTGGGTGATTCGGACGCTCTGCGCGTGGGCCAATTGGCCATCGCTATCGGCAATCCCTTTGGACAGACCTGGACCATGACGCGGGGCATTATCAGCGCGCTGGGACGCACCATCCGCAGCGGCAGTAATCCCTTTGCCATCCCGGAGATGATTCAGACCGACGCGGCCATCAACCCTGGCAACTCCGGGGGCCCGCTGCTGGATAGCCACGGACGGGTCGTGGGTATGAACACGGTCATCATCTCCCGTTCGGGGGCCAGCGCAGGAGTGGGCTTTGCCGTGCCTATCAACATCATCAAACAAGTAGTTCCGGAACTCATCGCCACCGGCCACTACGCCTATCCGTGGCTGGGCATTGAGGGCCGTGACCTGTGGCCGGAGGATGTGGAGGCGATGGATTTGGACGTCCGTCAGGGAGCGTTGGTGGTAGAAGTCGTTGAGGACAGCCCGGCGGATAAGGCCCATCTGCGCGGTAGCGAACGCACTATCAAGGTGGATGGTGAGGAGGTGAAGACCGGCGGTGATGTGATCATCGCGGTGGATGACGAGCCGGTGCGCGGCATAGATGATCTGGTCGCTTATCTGGTGCGCTACACCCGCCCCGGGCAGAAGGTTACCCTGACGGTGATCCGCGATGGCCGTGAGATGTCGGTACCCGTCACTCTGGCTGAGAGGCCCGAAGAGCTGACGCAGAAGTGACGGCCTCGCCTGGGGCTCGAAGCCCCAGGCTGAGCGGCGGAAGGGCGCTGCAAGCGCCCTAAACGACCGTTCGAGCGCACCGATAGCCCGACTCAGAGGGCTTGGGCTGCTCAGCCGTGAGCCCTCGGCCTGAGCCGCGCCGAAGGCTTTAGCTCGGGGCGGCCAGACTTCAGTGAAGAGAGCCCTACTTGCCGCCTTGGACCGGACTCAAGTGGAGTGCTATAGCCTGGGCAAGCTATCACAGCCCCTGCGCAGCCAGGGGCTGCAAATCATCAAAGATTAAGAGGAGGAGGTAACAATGCGACGCTTGTGGAAAGTTTTTGCTCTGTTGACCCTGGTCTCGTTGCTGTGTGGCATATCGGTGCCCGTCATGGCTCAGACCGGTGAATCCACGGATGAGCCAGATCTGGTGCTCTCCACCACGTACCCCAGCCAGGTGGTGGCTCTGGGGGAGTCAGTGACCATCTCGCTTAAAATCAGCACCGAGGCCACGCCTCAGGTCGTGTGGCTGGACATGAAGCAGATTCCGGAGGGCTGGACGGCCACTTTCCGTGGTGCGGGCAAGGTCATCAAGGCTGTCTATGTGGAGCCGGACAACTCGGCGTCGGTGTCTCTCAAGCTGGAACCGCCAGCTAATGCGGCTTCTGGGAGCTATGAGTTTGTTGCCCTGGCGCGGGGTGAGAACGGCGAAGTCGAGTTACCTCTGGAGTTGGTGGTAGAGGAGAAGCTGCCGCCCAAGTTGGCCTTCGACATTGATCTGCCCACGTTGAAGGGGAAGCCCAGCAGCACCTTCCGCTATAGCGCCACTCTCAAGAACGAGGGTGATGAGGAGGTGACGGTCAACTTGCTGGCCGATGCTCCTGCGGGCTTCACGGTAACTTTCAAGTCGGGTGGGCAGGAAGTAAGCAGTCTGCCTATGGAGGCCAACCAGTCGAAGAGCTTGAGCATCGAGGTACGGCCTTATGCTGAGTTGCCCGCCGGTGATTATCCCATCGTCGTGCGCGCTCAAGGGGACAACGCCGAAGCCGTCCTGTCGCTGACGGCTACCGTCACCGGCGAGCCGGATGTGAGCCTGACGGCGCCGGATGGACGTCTCTCCGGCCGGGCTTACGCGGGCGAGGAGACGCCGTTCAAGCTGATTGTGCGCAACACCGGCAGTGCTCCGGCGCGCGCCGTGGAGATGAGTGCCTCGGAACCTACCGGCTGGTCGGTCGAGTTTGAGCCGAAGGAGATAGACGAGATTCCGGCCGGTCAGCAGGTCGAGGTCACGGCCAAAATCCGCCCGGCGGATAAGGCTCTGGCCGGCGACTACATGGTCACCGTGTACGCTCGTCCCGAGGATAGCTCCTCTGAATCGGTGGATTTGCGTATCACCGTGCTCACCTCTACGCTGTGGGGTGTGGTAGGCGTGGCCTTGATCGCCGTTGCTGTGGGTGTGGTCGCTTTGGCCGTCTTGCGCTTTGGCCGCCGCTAGGCCAGCGCGAGATGGCCACGGCGGAGTTCTATCCGCCATGAGACCGATGCAGCGATGGGTGGCGATGCTTCTACACCGGTATGCGAGGAGGTGAGGGTATGAGCGAATTGGTGATCGAAACTCATGGGTTGAGCAAGCGATATGGTGACGTGGTCGCCGTGGACAACCTGGACCTGGCCGTCCGCCAGGGGGAGGTCTTCGGCCTGCTGGGCCCCAACGGGTCGGGCAAGACCACGACCATTCTCATGCTGCTGGGGTTGACCGAGCCCACGGCGGGCAGCGTGCGGGTGCTGGGTTTGGATCCTGCCCGCCAGCCCCTGAGCGTCAAGGCCCGCGTCGGCTACATGCCGGACGAGGTAGGCTTCTACGATGAGTTGACGGCGCGGGCGAATCTGAGCTACATCGCCCGGCTCAATGGCCTGTCTCGGGAGGAGTCGGCGCGCCGCATTGACGAGGTGCTGGAGCGCATGGGGTTGAGTGCGGTCGCCGACCGACCGGTAGCGACTTTCTCGCATGGCATGCGGCGACGGCTGGGCGTGGCTGATGTGTTGCTCAAGCAGCCACAGCTCATCATCATGGACGAGCCAACCCAGGGGCTGGACCCGGAAGGTGCTCGCGGGTTTCTGCGCATCATCCACTCCCTTAAGGAGGAGGGCATCACCGTTCTGCTCTCTTCTCACCTGTTGCACCAGGTGCAGGCCGTCTGTGACAGGGTAGGACTGTTTCGGCACGGTCGTATGGAGCTGGTGGGTACGGTGACCGAGTTGGCGCAGCGGGTTCTGGGCAGCGCCTATCGCATTCGGCTGCAGGCCGAAGGTCCCGTATCCACACTGACGGAAGCCCTGCAGCAACTACCGGGCGTGGTGGATGTCCAGCATCAGGGCGACAGCCGCTATCAGGTATCCGCCACCAGTGACCTGCGGGCCGAAGCGGCCCGTGCCGTCGTCTCCGCCGGTGGTCGGCTGTTGGGCCTGGATGTGGAAGCGCCCAGCTTGGACAACATCTACGCTCGCTACTTCGAGGAGGTGGAACATGGCGCCGAAGCTTAAGGATACCGGACGACAGCGCGCCCGCGAGGGGTCACCGTGGACCGGTCTGTGGGTTGTGGTGGCCAAGGAGATGGCCGATCACCTCACCAGTGTGCGCATGCGCATCCTGGAGGTGTTGATCGTGTTGACCGCAGCGGGTACGGTGTACGCGGCCATCCGCAACCTGCAAGAGACGGTGGGCCAGGACCCCTTCCTGCTGATGAAGCTGTTCACCACGGCCCAGGAGCCGTTGCCCGCTTTCGTGGGTTTCTTGGGTTTTCTGATACCGCTCATCGCCATCGCTTTGGCCTTCGACTCGGTGAACGGCGAGTTTAGCCGGCGCACTATATCGCGCATCCTGGCCCAGCCCATCTACCGCGATGCGCTGCTCATGGGCAAGTTCCTGGCCGGCTTGTTTACCCTGGCTTTGGTGCTGACGGCCATCTGGCTGCTCATCATCGGTGCCGGCATTGTGGGGATGGGTGTCCCGCCCAGCGGTGAGGAGGTGGCGCGCAGCTTGTGGTTCCTGCTGGCCTCTGTTTTCTACGGTGGTATCTGGCTGGCCCTGGCCATGGTTTTCTCCATCGTTTTCCGCCAGCCAGCCACTGCGGCCCTGGCGTCTATCGCCGTGTGGCTCTTCTTCATCGTGTTCTGGGAGATTCTGGTGGGCATGGTCGCGCCGATATTGCGTCCGGTGCAGTTCAACACCGCCGAGGAGATTCTGGCGCAGGCGCAGTTGGAGCTGGCGTTGACCCGTTTATCGCCCAACACCCTTTACAGTGAGGTGATGCTGGCCCTGCTGCAGCCTACTGTGCGCTCGGTGGGACTGGTGCTGCCCATTCAGTTGCACGGCGCGATCCTGGGCACTCCCCTGCCGTTGCATCAGAGCCTGCTGCTCATCTGGCCACAGTTTACGGGACTGATCGCGGCGACTATTCTGCTGTTCGCTCTGGGTTACGTTCTCTTCCAGCGCCGGGAGATCCGCGCTTAGGAATCACTTTCGCAAGCCCCTCACGCAGTGAGGGGTCGGTGACAGCTTCGTCGGACAAGGGCTGGGCCGCATTTCGGGGTGGCGGGTAGGGCTCTCTGCCTTAGACCGATAGAGCAGAATCGTTACAGGAAAGAATCCCTGTAGCTCACCCGATTTCCCGGCTCAGCCGAGCCCAACCCGCCCTACAGGGATGCGGCCACCCTTCGTCTCCACTCAGGGCGCAGCATGATGCGCCCCTACAAGGCGCAAACTCGCCCCAAGACTGGATACACGTCTGAGATTTGCGCGTTTGTAGATTTTGTGGTAGTATATAAATGCTTGGATGCCCTGCTGTGCGCGTGATGCGGTTAAGTTTTGAGCCAACACCTAACGTTACGGGGGTCGCGTTCTAGTGGAGGGGATGCGGTAACCTGCAAAGGTTTGCTGAACCGAAGACAGACTCCCACCTGCGAGAGCAGGTTCAAAATTTAAGTAGCACACGGCACAGCGGGGAATTTTTGAACCACTGGGCCTATAGGGGCTCGGTGGTTTTTTGCAGAGAAGGGGCAGCGATTCCCCAGGAGCGTGGGGTGTTTCGTCGTGAACCCAGCCGGGTGTTTCGTCGTTGTCATTTTGTCTTGGGGATAGCGCCGCATGGTTGCGCTATCCCGTTTTTGTTGTGGTCTGGACGATTCTGGTAGCCTCGGTCTGGGGGCTGACCCGGTGCAGCGGCGGCGGGCGGCTACAGGACACTCCCAAACCATGAACACTTTTTTGGTATCTTCTCAAAATGTAGGGGCGAACCCTTGCGGTCGCCCAGGCGGGCAGGTGCAAGACCTGCCCCTACCCCAAATTATTGAGAAGATACACTTTTTTGTTGCGCAGGGTCTTGACAAGGGGTTGCCTTTGTGTTATCCTGAGTAGGACTTAACATTGCCTGCGAGGAGGTGCCCATGTTCAGCGACCGAGTCGCTAATGATATTTTTGTCTTCACCAGTGCCATGTATGCGCAGGTCACCGCCGGGGTTATTCTCACCGAGGAAGGGGCCATCATTGTGGATACTCTACCGTTTCCCAGGGAGGCTCAAGCCATTGTTGATTTCATCGCCCGGCGCACCCCCCATGGCGTGCGTTATGTGATCAACACCCATTACCACGCCGATCACGTCTACGGCAATTATCTGTTCCCAGAGGCCGAACTCATAGCTCATGAGGGCTGCCGCAAGGTTTTGCTCCGGAACGGTGAGAAGAGTCTGGCAGAGGCTAAGGAACAGAATCCTGAACTGGCCGACGTGCGACTGCGGATACCGGAGATCGTTTTCGCGCGGGGCGAGATGGTTTTGCACCTGGGGGGCAAGACGGTGCAATTGATTCACACTCCGGGTCATACCGAGGACTGCCTGGTAGTGTATATCAAAGAGGACAAGGTTCTCTTTGGGGGCGATACGGTGATGCCCGTGCCTTTTATCGTGCAGGGCGACTGGCAGCAGATGATTGACTCTCTGGAGCGCGTTCGAGAATTGCCGCTGGACAACATCGTGCAGGGTCACGGGGAGGTGTTGTTACGCGGGGAGATACCCCAGGCGCTGGAGAGCAGTATTCATTATCTGAAGACCATTCACAAAGTGGTGCGCCAATACGTCAAAGAGGGACGGCCCCGCAGCGAATTGCGCAAGATCAGCATTGAGAAGTGCGGAAAGTCGCGCATCCCCCTGAACGGCCTGGTTCAAGATTTGCATCACGCCAATTTGGTGCATCTCTACAACTTGATGATGGCTGAACAGGCGAAGAAGTGAGCGAAATGGACACTGTGGAGGAAATTCTGGCGGCTGTGCAATCGCTCCCTGCCGAGGAACGGGAGCGATTGCTGGCTGTCCTGGCCGCGGAGTATGGGGCTGAGCTCGTGTCGCGTCCCTCCCAACTGGAGCTGGGGGCTGCTTTCGAAGTGCCGACACCGGTGGAAGAAGCGGATTACATCCTGGTCTTCGATGGGGGAAGCCACGGCAACCCGGGCCCCGGTTACGGAAGCTATGTGCTCATTCGTCGGCGGGATGGCGCGCAGAGGGTGATCCGCTTGGATTTCGAAGAGGAGATGACCAACAACGAAGCGGAGTACCGAGCTCTGATCGCCGCTCTCGAGGATCTTATCGCCCGTATCCAGCGGGCCGGGCGGGACCCGGCGGAGTTCAGCGTGGAGGTGCGCGGCGATAGCGCCCTGGTCATCAATCAGGTGGTGGGCAAGTGGCAGGCCAAGGACGTACGGATGCGCGCCCTGCGCAATCAGGTGCGGGCTTTGCTGAGCCGTTTTGCGGGTTACGCCCTGCACACGCAGGCCCGTGAGGAAAGCGTGCGTTTGTTGGGCCATTGATGCTTGACAGTTTGGGCAATCTGTGTTATCATAATCGCCATCAAAGGCTGTGATGGAGACGAGTAGGCTCGGGGTAGCGCTCAGAGAGCCCGGGTAAGGTGAGAGCCGGGTGCGTGAAGCGAGCTGAAAATCCCTCCGGAGCCGCCAACCGAAAGCTGGCAGATGGCAAATGGCGGATGGTAAGTTGCTTTGTGAATTGAGGTGAACCATCAGCCATCCAGCTATCAGCCATCAGCCTGCAAGTAGACTTGGCCGGGCTCGTCCGCCGTTACCCGGACGGGGGTATGAACACGTACCCCACAGAGTGGGCGGCAACGCCAAGAAGGGTGGTACCGCGGGAGCAGTTTTCCTGTGAGCACTGAGCTCTCGTCCCTTTGGGATGAGAGCTTTTTAGTTGGGAGGTATGCATGACCACCGTCACTGTGCGCCGAGCCACGGAGCAGGATGTGCCCCAGATATTGCCCCTGTGGCAGGAGATGATGTCCTTCCACGCGGCACTGGACCCGCGCTTCCGCCCGGCACCCGATGGGGAGTCTCATTGGGCGGCGGCGATAACTGCCTGGATGCGGAGGGAGGACAACTGCGTGCTGGTGGCCGAAGCTGGGGGCCAGATCGTGGGCTACATCGTGGGTATGATGCGTGAGAACCCCCCGGTGCTTCTTCCGCCCCGCTATGGCTTTGTCTCCGATATTTGTGTGGCTCCTGAGTGGCGTCGCCACGGGGTGGGGCGCAGGATGTTCGCCGCGCTCCGGGAGTGGTTTCGCCAGCAGGGCGCTGATCACATCGAGTTGCGCGTGGCCCACAATAATCCTGCTTCGCAGGCCTTTTGGCGCGCAGTAGGTTGCCAGGATTACATGGATAGCATGTGGTGCGAGCTGTAGCTCGGAGGAAGCTAACTGTTCAACGGAGGTCGAGGGTTGATGACGGAATTGCTTTATCAGACCGATAGCTACCTGAAGGAATTTGAAGCTCAAGTCACGGCTGTGGATGGGACGCGGGTGGCCCTGGACCGGACGGCGTTCTATCCCGGCGGCGGCGGGCAGCCCCACGACACCGGCTTTTTGAGCTGGGACGGTGGGCAGGTGAGGGTGGTGAAAGTTAAGAAAGAAGGGGATGCGGTGTGGCACACTGTGGAGGGCGAGCCGCCGCCGGTGGGTACGCTGGTCCGAGGCGCGGTGGATTGGGAGCGCCGCTATCGTTTGATGCGCACTCACACCGCTTTGCACATCCTCTGTGGGGTCATCTGGCGCGATTATGGAGCTTCGGTGACAGGGGGCAATATGGAGCCTCTCAAGGGGCGGATGGATTTCGAGTTGGAGCACATGACCGCCGACTTCGCCGAAGAGGTGGAACGTAAGATCAACGAGGAAGTGGCCGCCGCCCGCCCGGTCGAGGTCAGCATCCTGCCGCGAGAGGAGGCCTTTCAGATTCCCGATCTCATTCGTACCAAGATAAATCTGCTGCCTCCCGCCATTCAGCAGGTGCGGGTGGTGGAGATCAAGGGGCTGGATATGCAGGCCGACGGCGGTACCCATGTGGCCAACACGAAGGAAGTAGGTCACATCCGCGTGGTGGGGCACACCAGCAAAGGGCGCATCAATAAGCGATTACGCATCGAATTGGACGAGTAATGGACGGTGGAGGTGGATGAATGTTCAAACCAGTTCCCGCTAAGGTTGATTTCATCGCGCAAGAGCACGAAATACTGAAGTTCTGGCAGGATACCAAAGCCTGGCAAAAGCGTCGCGATATGAATCGCGGTAAGAAGCGCTGGTCGTTCATTGACGGCCCTATCACGGCCAATAACCCCATGGGCGTGCATCATGCCTGGGGGCGGACCTACAAGGACCTCTTCCACCGCTATTGGGCGATGAAGGGCTACGACACCCGTTATCAGAACGGCTTCGATTGCCAGGGCCTGTGGATTGAGGTGGAGGTCGAGAAGGAACTGGGCTTCAAGTCCAAGCGCGACATCGAGCGCTATGGCATTGCCCCCTTTGTCAACCTGTGCAAGCGCCGCGTGTTGAAGTACGCCGCCGTGCAGACCGAGCAGTCCATTCGTCTGGGCTTCTGGATGGACTGGAACGATCCGGAACAGCTCCGCTGGCTGGAGCAGAAAATGGCCGAGGACCCGGAGCAGGTGATCACCGTGGAAGGGCCATTGGGGCCGGTGCGCGGCACTGTGGAGCAGATCGTCGGTCGGCTGGGGATGCCGGAGCTAGGGGGGTCCTATTTCACCTTCTCCGACGAGAATAACTATTGCATCTGGACCGCGTTGAAGAAGTGCTATGAGCGGGGTTGGATTTACAAAGGCCACGACGTGATGCCCTGGTGTGCTCGCTGTGGCACGGGCATCAGTCAGCACGAGATTGTCACCGAGGGCTATCAAGAGCTGACCCATCCCAGCATTTTCCTGCGCTTCCCGTTGCGCAATCGCCCCGGCGAGAGCTTGTTGGTGTGGACCACGACGCCCTGGACTCTGACCAGCAACGTCGCCGCGGCGGTGCATCCGGAGTTGCCCTACGTCCTGGTGCAGAACGGGGAGTACAAATTCTGGCTCTCCAAAGGGGCGATGTACGCCTTGCAGGGCGATTACACCGTCCTCGATGAAAAACCGGGTGTGGAACTGGAAGGTTGGACCTACGATGGCCCCTTCGACGACCTGCCAGCCCAGCAGCAGGTGCAAGAAGCGCTGGGCGTCAGCTCGGTGCAGGCTCACCGCGTCATCCTCTGGGATGAGGTGGGCGAGGCGGAAGGTACCGGCATCGTGCACATCGCTCCGGGTTGTGGTGCTGAGGACTTTCAGTTGAGCAAGGAGTACAAACTGCCGGTCATCGCCCCGCTGGACGAGTTCGGCGTGTACCAGGATGGCTTCGCCTGGCTCACGGGCATGAGTGAGAACGATGTGACTCAGCCCATCTTCGAGGACCTGAGGCGCAAAGGCTTGGTCTACCGCATTGAGGATTACACGCACCGTTACCCGGTGTGCTGGCGTTGCGGGCAGGAGCTCATCTTCCGCCTGGTGGATGAGTGGTTCATCAACATGGGGGAGAAGCTGGACAAGCCCTACGAGGAAGTCACACCGGAGGAGAAGGAGAACAACCTGCGCTATCAGATCATGGAAGTGGTGCAGGAGACGCGCTGGATCCCGGAATTCGGCTTCGAGCGGGAGATGGACTGGCTGCGCAACATGCACGATTGGATGATCTCCAAGAAGCGGTATTGGGGTCTGGCCCTGCCCATCTGGGAGTGCGCTGAGTGCGGTCACTTCGAGGTCATCGGCAGCGAGCATGAATTGAAGGAGCGCGCTGTCGAGGGCTGGGAGGAATTCGAGGGACACACGCCGCACCGCCCCTGGATAGACGCGGTCAAGATTCGATGCCAGAAGTGCGGGGCGCTGGTCAGCCGCATCGCCGATGTGGGCAACCCCTGGCTAGACGCGGGCATCGTCGCCTTCTCGACCATGCGCTACCGCCACGACCGCGAATACTGGGCCAAGTGGTTCCCGGCGGACCTGATTACCGAGAGCTTCCCCGGCCAGTTCCGTAACTGGTTCTACTCGCTCTTGGCCATGAGCACCATCATGGAGCGCAAGGCTCCCTTCCGCACGGTGCAGACCTACGCCACCCTCTTCGCCGAGGACGGTCGGCCCATGCACAAGTCGTGGGGCAACGCCATCTGGTTCGACGACGCCGCCGAGAACATGGGCGTGGACGTGATGCGCTGGATGTACTGCGCCCATCGTCCAGAGAGCAATTTGCTCTTCGGTTATCACGGGGCCGATGAGACGCGCCGCCGGTTTATCCTGCCCCTGTGGAACGTGTACAGCTTCTTCGTCACCTACGCCAATCTGGACGGGTGGCAGCCTTCTGCCCGGTCGGGCCCGCGGCCTGCATCCCTGCCACTTCTCGACCGCTGGATTCTTTCCCGGCTGCAGACCGTCATCCGCCAGGTGACGGAGCGCATGGACGATTACGACGTCTACGGGGCGACTATGCCTTTGGAAGCTTTCGTGGACGATTTGACCAACTGGTACGTGCGGCGCAGCCGGCGTCGCTTCTGGCGAGGGGCAGGGGAGGATGATGCGGATAAAGACGCGGCTTACAGCACCCTCTACACCTGTCTGACCACGCTCTGCCGACTGCTGGCTCCCTTCACGCCTTTCATCGTGGAAGCGATGTATCAGAACCTGGTGCGCTCAGTGGATGCCAATGCGCCGGAGAGTGTACACCATCAGGATTGGCCCGTGCCCGACGAGTCGCTGGTAGACGAGGAATTGATGGCCGACATGGCCCTGGCCATCAAGGTTAGCAGTTTGGGCCGCTCGGCGCGCAGCACTTCGGGCATCAAATTGCGCCAGCCGCTGGCCAAGGTGGTGGTGGTCGCTGGGGAAGAGGACCGCGCTCGTTTGCAGCGCTTGGCCGATATAGTGGTGGATGAGCTGAACGTCAAAGAGATGGTCTTCGCCACCACTCCCGCCGAGCTGGTCCGCTACGAGATTGGTCTGCTGCCCGCTGTACTGGGCAAAAAGCACGGCCCCCGCTTCCCCCAGTTGCGGGCTGCGGTGGCGGCGATGGACGCGGCGGCTCTGGCGCGGCGCTTCCAGGCCGGCCTCAGTGTGGATGTGGAGTTAGATGACGGAACGATAACTTTGCTGCCCGAAGAGGTCGAAGTGCGCACCATCCCCCAGGAGGGCTACGCCGTCGCCGAGGAAGGCGGTGTCCTGGTGGGTATGGACGTGCGCATCACCCCCGCTCTGGCCCAGGAGGGACTGGCCCGGGACGTGGTGCGTCGCATCCAGACCATGCGTAAGGACGCCGGCTTCGACATTGCTGACCGCATCACGACTACATATCAGGCGGGGCCGCAACTGACGGCTGCCTTCGAGAACTTCGGCGACTACATCGCTGCCGAGACCCTGTCCACGCGGCTGGTGGCCGGGCCGCCGCCGGAGGATGCTTACGTGCAGCGGTTTACCCTGAACGGCGAAGAGTTGGTGGTGGGCATCAAGCGTTGAGTTCAGGTGTGCAGATGGGGGCAGGACCTTGTAGCCCCCGCCCCCGGGGCGAATAAGGCTTGCATCCTGAGCGGAGTCGAAGAGGCATCCTGAGCGGAGCGAGCCCAGCGAGCGGAGTCGAAGGGGCATCCTGAGCGGAGCGAGCCCAGCGAGTGGAGTCGAAGGAGGCCGCCCGCTCCGCAAGCATTCTTCGACTACGCTGTGCTCCGCGCATGGGTGCCCCGAAAGTGCAATGCGCCCTCAACACACCCGCATTTGCATTTTTGCGGGCAATGGGCTACAATAGAATCCGTTCCGCTGCATACACGACGAAAACACAAGAGATGCGGAACGAGGAGGTGGGTCCATGGTCATCAGAAGCCGGGAAGAACTGCGGCGAATGCTCGAGGAAGAGCGGGCCAACTTGTTGCGGAGGTTGGGCCGGGAAGCCGTTGTGGAGCGTGAACACCTGGGCTATGGCAATCACATGGCTGATGACGCGACCGAAGTGTACGAGCAGGTGAAGGACTTGACTGTGCGGCAGACATTGGAGCGTATGTTGCGCGATGTGGAATACGCTTTGCAGCGTTTCGAGGACGGCACCTATGGCATTTGCGAGAATTGCCACAAAGAGATTGACTGGGCGCGTCTGGAGGCTAAGCCCTACGCTACACTGTGCATCCGTTGCCAGCAGATGCTGGAGCATCGTCTGACATAATCGCAAAAAGGTGCGGCCTGTAGGTCGGGCCCGTGGCCCGACGCGGATGCGGTGCATCCGTTGCCAGCAGATGCTGGAGCATCGTCTGACAT
>JACIWR010000489.1 GCA_014360845.1 Anaerolineae bacterium | reverse complement strand
ACCCGGCGGCGCGACGAATTTTTGGATGTGCGCCGCGCCTTTGCTATTGCAAGACACCGAAGCTCAAGACTCGTACTTCTTCCGAATCTGGGCCAGGCGCTTTTTCACCTGGTGCTCAATATCTATCATTTTGATATTACCCAGATAGGTGGTGCTCTTGGGCGAAGCCAGGTCCTGCAGGATGGAAAGTATCGCCGAGATCTCCTCCACTTTCATCTCCGTAAACAAGACCGAACGGGCGATGAAATCGGCTTCGTCCTGCACCCGCCCTTCTTTGACGGCCAAAGCCAGGGTCTGGGCACTCATGGCCAGCGCTGTGAGGGGGTTATTGATGTAGTGCGAAAGAGTCACCACCGTCTGTTTCAGAATCTCCGCCGCTACAATCTCCTGCGTCGCCTCGTGTAATCGCGCGTTCTCGATGGCGATAGCCGCATAATCGGCCAGAGCCGACAAACGGAACTGGTCATCCTGGGTAAAGGAATAATTGCGCACCCGGTTGGCCACCCCCAGCACCCCAATTACCCGCCGCTTGACCCGCAAGGGGACGTACAGAAGGGAACGCACCAGATAGCCCGTTTGAATCTTGAGATGCTCCTCACCCGGTGCAGCACTGACCCGCAAGGGCTTACCGTTCTTGACCACCTGGCCGACCAGGCTGTCATCCACGCGGAGGCGCATCCCCTGGGCCTGCTCCTGCCCAAACCCCTTAGCAGCGGTCAAATACAACTCGCCGCTCTCCTGATCCACCAGGAAGAGGCCACCGTCGTCCGCGCGAGTGAGGTACACCGCCGCCTCCACCACCCGAGTCAAGAGCTTTTCCAGGTCGAGCACGGCCGCCACCGCCTGTCCTATGGCGTAAAGCGTGCCCAGATCGGTCAAGCGACGCTGGAGCTGGCGGTTGGCGATGGCCAGCTCGCGCATCAAGCGCTCTCGCTCGCGGCGCAAACGGCTCTCGGTCAAAGCCCGATCAATGGCGGTCAGCACCTCCTCCACCTCAAAGGGCTTGCGCACATAATCGCGCACGCCCAGGCGAAAGGCCTGCACCGCGATGTTCTCCGAACCGTAAAAAGTCATCAAAATCACCGGGGCGGAGAAGCCATGCTCATGAAGAGCTTCGAGGACCTCCAGTCCGGTCATGCGCGGCATGTTTACGTCCAGGAGGATCAAATCCGGCTGTTCGGTCAGAGCCCGTTCGAGTCCACTCTGCCCGTCGGTGGCCGTCATCACCGTGTATCCTCGTGGACCCAACACCATGTCCCGCAAGAAGGTTCGAATATCCGCGCTGTCGTCAATGATCAGGACCCGTTCCCGAGCCATGTTGCACCTCCGGTCACTGGTCGCCAGTTATTGGGTCTTGGCACGCCAGAGTGGAATCAGAACACAAGCGGCCAGCAACCAGTATGCCCCCGCGACGAGCTACGGCCGGACTATAGCCCAATCCTCCAAAAAGCGCCGCACGCCCACATCGGTCAGCGGGTGATGGATAGCCTTCTGCAATACGGGGAAAGGTACGGTGGCTATATCCGCTCCGGCCAGAGCCGCCTGGGTAATATGCAGAGGATGACGAATGCTGGCGGCAATGATGCGGGTCTCAATGTCATAGGTGGCGTAAATCTTGACTATGTCAGCCACAAGCTGCATACCGTCGTGGCCGGCATCGTCCAGACGACCTATGAAGGGGGAAACAAAGTTAGCTCCCGCCAAAGCGGCTAGCAGCGCCTGATTGGCCGAGAACACCAGCGTGCAATTGGTGCGCACCCCCCAGAGCGAGGCCAATTCCCGTGCCTTCTCAATGGGCGTGTCGCACTGACCAAACCAGGGACACCCACCGCACAAGGTATCCGGGTCTACCTCCAGCGCGCTGATGGCGTGGATAGCCTTCAGCCCTTCCTCGGTGATGGGCACTTTAATCACCACGTGCGGCGACCACTGCGCGATCCGTCGCGCCTCCTCAACCATACCCGCTGCATCCTCGCTCACCACCTCGGCGCTGACCGGCCCCTGCACGAGGTAGCAAATCTCCTGCGTGACCGCCTGATAGTCCCCTCGCCCGGCGCGCATCATCAGGCTCGGGTTGGTCGTCACTCCACTGACCACGCCCCAATCCACGGCCTGGCGTATCTCGTCAACTTTGGCTGTGTCTAAGAAGATCTCCATTGGTAACATCCTCCTTGGTCAAATTGATTGAAGGCGCTACAGGCCAGCGAATTTAACCCCATTAGTTACTACTCAGGCTAAGCAAGTAGTCAAAAGTTCTTTTAACTTTTGGATAGGAGCGGGTATAATACTCCCAGTTGAGTGCTACTGGGAGGTGAACCCGTTATGCTTCGTGTGCGGCTAAATGAAGAGGAACGTCGAGACTTACAGGCTCGTGCTCGTCAAGAAGTTGGCCGGGTCTCGGAACGCATCCACTTTGTCTTACTTTC
>JACIWR010000488.1 GCA_014360845.1 Anaerolineae bacterium | reverse complement strand
TTCCCCGATCTTCCAGAACCTCTACCAGGCTTTCTATGGGAACCAATCCCAGGTCCCATTTCTGTCGCAGATTCAGCGCAACCTGTTCTACTTCGTCCAGGGAGGTCACACGGCGATCGAGGTCGGCAGGCAGATCAAAACCCGGCAAACCGTTGAAGAAGCTTTCCACTTCCAGGTATCGTTCCAGCCACTCCTGGATTTGCCCCATAATCGCGTATTCCTGCTGGCGGGGCAAAGAGGTCCGGCGACGATATGACGGCGCGGTTATCGTGACGGTGGTGGGACGCAGAAAATACTCGGTCTTGACGCCCAGCGCCTGGGCCAGGCGGAGCAGCACATCCGAGCCGGGGGTATCCAACTCGCGCTCATACTTGGAGATAGCCATCGCGCTCACGCCAACTGCCTTCGCCAGAGCCCGTTGGCTCAACCCGGCAGCACGGCGTGCTATCTTGATTCGCTCACCGATCATGGTAATCCCCTCCTTTCCTCGGTTTACATTATATCACAAAATTGCATTTTTGTAAACCGAACAAAGAGGGTTCAGCTATAACAGCGTGGACTATGCCCCGCTCCGCCATTCCCCAAAGCCCAGTTTCGCCAGCACCGCCTCCAGTTCCGCATCCGCCTCGGCCCGCTCTTCCTCCGCCTGGGCCAACAGCACCAGCGCCTCCTCCAGCGGCAGGGGCGGCTCCACGTCGTTGCTGGCCACGTAGCGGGAGGGGCTGAGATTGTAGTCGTTGCGCGCTGCTTCCTGGTTGGTGATGACGGCGCTTATCCCCTCCACAACCCGCCAGTCGCGGTAGATTTCGTAAATCTGGCGGATGTGCTCCCCGGTGAGGTAGTTCTTGGGCCGCCCCTTGGCGCAGAGCTTCGAGGCGTTGATCAGCAGTATCTCCCCCGGATGTGCCTTGGCTTTGTTGATGACCAGGATGATGCCCGGCGCGGTGGTGTTGTAGAACAGGTTCTCCGGCAAGAGAATGACGGCCTCGATGAGGTCGCCGGGGGTCACCAGGTCGCCCTCGACGAAGGTGCGCCGGATGTCCCGCTCCTTGTTGCTGCCCTGGTTGCCGCTGCCCCGGGAGACGGCCCCGGTGTCCAGCACCACCGCCATCTTGCCCCCCTCCTTCAGGGAAGCGTACATGTGCTGAATCCATCCCCAGTCGGCGGAGCTGGTCGGGGGCGTGCCCCGCGTGAAGCGATTGTAGGCGTCGTTCTCGTACACCTCGCTGCCGAACTTCTGGTTCCACATGGGGTTGGCCGTCACCTTGTCAAAGGTCCGCAGCCGACCGTCCTCCGTGAAGCGCGGGGCTTTCATGGTGTCGCCAAGAGCGATCTCCGCATCCATGTCGTGCACAAAGGCGTTCATCTTGGCCATGGCATAGGTGACGTGGTTGATCTCCTGGCCGTAGAGCTGGAGCGGGCGCCGGATGTCGCCGGGCTTGAGGTCATGGGGGCCTTTCCCCAGGCGCCCGGCCACTTTTTCCCGCAGGCGCAACTGGGATTTGATCAGCAGGCCACCCGACCCACAGCAGGGATCGTAGATGGTCTCCCCCTCTTGCGGGTCGAGGATGCAGGCCATCAACGTGGCCACCTCCATTGGGGTGTAGAATTCGCCCGCACTCTGGCCGGAGCCCTCGGCGAATTTGCGCAGCAGGTACTCGTAGGCCCGCCCCAGGATGTCGGGCTCCACGTCGCGCAGGCCCAGCCGCTGGCGGTTGAGAATCTCCATCAACCGCGCCAGGGTATCGTCGTCCAGGATGCGCTGGCCGGCCGCCGTGGCGTTGAAGTCCACGATGTCAATCACGCCCTGCAGTTTGGGGTTTTCCCCGGCGATGGCCCGCATGGCCTCGGTGAGGCGCTCGCCCAGCCGGACAGGGCTCTTGCGCACCTCAGACCAGGTGTAGCCGTTGGGAATGTAGAAGCGAATGAGGTCCCGGTCCTCCTGGGCCAGTTGCCGGGCCAGGGCCGCGTCGCCGAGCTCCTGACTCAGCCGCTGCACCTCATCCTCGTACACGTCCGATAGCCGCTTGTAGAAGAGCAAGGGCAGGATGTAGTCTTTGTACTTGGGCGCGTCCAGCGGCCCGCGGATGGAACAGGCTGCTTCCCACAGCCAGTTTTCCAGGGTGGTGATGTCCATGTTATCTTGTCCTCTCCTGATCGGGATACTACCACAACTCCAGGGCTTTTATGTACAAAGCGCCAAGCCCTCGAGCGCATCGCTCGTGGTTGGCGCTTGTGATCTCAGGACACTCGCCACGGGGGTGTATACCGACAACACAACAAGCATACTCCTCTAGCTACTGCAAGCGGTGATCAATCCCCCTCACCCCCTCCCACCTGCATCAAGTATATCATGAAATGGGGGTCCCGGCAAGTCACTCAATGCCTTTTGTTTCTCCTCGTTTCCGCCTGATGTCACTGTTTCATCAA
>JACIWR010000487.1 GCA_014360845.1 Anaerolineae bacterium | reverse complement strand
GATAGCGAGATAATGAAATAAATGGGCAACAGTATCGCCGCTGCGATGCCGGTTACGAAAATGTAGAAGACGGTCTTGCGCGCGGCCTTGTGGATATGCTTGCTTTTTCTGTCCATCATTCTTCTCCCTTTTCCCGCTTGAATGCCCCTGAAACCTGTAAATAAGCCAAAGCAGCCAAAGATACTATCACCGAGACCACAAGCGTGTAACCGGTGGCCATTTGATAGCTTATATCCAACTGATCTACCTCTTTGTGGTAGTAGACAATCCTTTCGACCAACACGGGCAGTCTGGAGAAGCCGAGCAGAACCACCACGATGAGCCATATCTGAATCGCTGAGATCAACCTTAATATTATGGCTGTTTGAATCGTCGGTTTAAGCATGGGAAGGGTGATTTTTCTGAGGACGGTGAAATAATCACCGCCAAACACATATCCGGCCTCTTCTGCTTCCTCCGGGATGTTCTGTAGTCCTGCTAACAGAATGATCATCACCGAAGGAATGACCTGCCAGGCATCAATGACGATCAATAAGGCCAGCAGCTTGAGGTCCGAGCCCACCAGCCAGTATATTTTCTTGCTGAATCCCAGGTAATGCAATAAGCTGTTCATCCAGCCGTGAGCGGTCAAGCCTGTGATCCACATGGCTCCCACGGCAGCGGCTGGCAGTGCCATGGGAATCATGGCCAGGAATAGGAATATTCCAGAGCCTACGAATTTCCTGTTGATCAGCAAGGCGAGAAATAAGGCGACGAAAAACTCCAGGGTTACCGAGAAAACAACGATAACGGCAGTATTTCTGATAGCTGGTAAGAAGGCATCGTCGTTGAAAACCATCACAAAGTTTTGGAGCGTAAAATGACCGCTCGCATCCGTAAAAGCGCCGATAACTGCCGTGATCACTGGTCCCAGCCAAAAGGCAGCATAATAGAGGACCACAGGCAGGACCAGCAAGTAAGGAGTTGCCCCTTTTGCTATCTTTTTCCAGGTCTTGCCATTCCGACGCACTAGGGCCTTTGCTGTCATATCTGAACACTCCTTAGGGCGCTGTCTAGAAGATAGAGCCAGGAAATGGGATCAATCCCCATTCCCGGCTCTATCTGAACGACAGCAGCTACATGCGCATCAGTGAACTACTTCAAGAGGGCGTCCACACACTGTTGTGCTTCGTCGAGGCGTTCCTGGGTTACGTCCTTGCCGGGCAGGATGGTGTCCGCGAATACGTCGTCAAAGCACTTTTTGACGGCCCCCCAGTCCTGATACAGGGCAGCAGGCACGCCTGAGGCGACACCTTTTTCCAGGACCATGAGGGACTTGGCAATGACTTCGTCTACTGCCTCGTCACCCAGGTAGTCAACCGCCTCCTGCACGGGCGGGATGAAGCCGCCGGTGCCCTTGGCGATTTTGACCTGCATGTCGGGCCGGGTCAGGTACTCCAGGAACTGCACGGCCAAGTCGCGGTTCGGTGCGCCCTTCATGATGGCATAGCCGCTGGTGGCGGCGATGGTGCCGATGCCCGCCGGGCCTGATGGAGCTGGCGCGATAGTGAATTGCGTTTCGGCAGAGGCGTAAACCTGACCGACACGAGCGTTGTGGGTCATGGTCAGCCATGCCTCCTCGCGCATCATCGGGTCCACACAGCTATCAATGTTCATCACTGTGGGGACGAAGCCATTGGCCTTGCCGATCTTTTCCCAGATCTTCCAGGCTTCCATGGCCCCAGGCGAGTTGGCGTCTGGGAAGCCAGCGCCGTAGGACAGCGCCGAGCTACCGAACATGTAAATCCACATCTTCATGGGAATGCCGGTGATGCAAACCTTGCCCTCACCTTCACCCTCGGCGATGTTCACTGCCCACTGAGCATACTCTTCCCAGGTCAGGGTGTCCAGGTCCGCGCCTTCGGGGAGATAGGGCAGGGCTTTGTTGTTGGCCCCGGTCAGGTAAACGTCCGCGCCCACCGGCAGGAAGTATTGGCGCCCATCGCGATGGGTGCTGGACTCAAAGGTGGGGATGAAGTGTCGGTCGGTCCAGCCGGCGACGATGTCGGTCAAGTCTTCTACGTATCCCGCGTCAATCCACTCCGACATTTTCCCTGAGTGAGCGCAGACGATGTCGGTGGTGACGTGGCCGGTCTCTTGCTGCACTTTTGCCCTTTCGAGCAAGGTGTCATCATCCAGAATCTGGAAGTTGACCGTGACGCCGTATTCCTCTTCGAAAGGCTTGATGACCTCGTTGATGAAGAACTCTTGCTCGCGGGGTGGACTGAAGAGGCGTGAAGAGAATACCAGCGTCCTGGCACCCGGCTTCTCTACCTCGACGGTTTCTTTGACGACCACCGTCTCTTTGACCGTCACCGGGACCGTTTCCTTCACCACCACCGTCTCTTTGATGACCTGGGGTGTTGGGGTGGCGCAGGCGGCGAGGACCAT
>JACIWR010000486.1 GCA_014360845.1 Anaerolineae bacterium | reverse complement strand
GCGTGGCCACAGCGGTTTGCACTTGCTGTTGTACTTCGTCAATCTTGCTCATCAACATGTCGCGCCATTTCTGGCCGCTGGCCCATTGCAGGCCGGGACACTGAGTATTGACGAAATCGCCGTGTCCGTGGATGGCATCGCGAGTCAGCCCAAACTCCTGCAGCAGGTAAGCGCAAAGATGTGCCCCGCTGCTTATCTGCTCGGGGGTGGGAATATCTTTGGTGAAATTGCCCGCAAAGCAAATGCCCACGCTCACCGGGTTGACTTGTTTGGCGTGGAAGGATAGCGTCTCCAAACGATTGGTCTGGTAAACCGTTCCGTCTGGAGTGATGACGAAGTGATAGCCAATACCCGGCCAGTCGAGCTGTTCCACATGCCACTTGGCGATAGCCTCTGGTCCCACCGTGCCGGCTACGGCACTGTGATGGATAATCAAATACTGCAAGTCATCCAGACTGCGGTTCTCGTACTTGTTGGTCGCGTGCTTGGGCAATGTGTCCACAATATCCTGAATAGGGGGACGAGGCACTTTGAGGGGCACACTGCTGGTGATGAGCAACTCCACCTGGCGTTTCAGTTCGGCATTCTCGGCCTGCAGGTCGGCGACTTTGTCACGCAACGAATCGAGTTGTTTTTGCAGTTCACTGAGAGTCTTCTGGGCCTGCAGAGCCTCCCGGCCAATAGCGACCAGGCGAGCCTGTCCGGGAGTGTGCTCCTCCATGGCCACCTTCTCGAAATACTGGACCCGTTTGCCATCGCGGGTTATTTCGGCGGCAACGGGCATCCCACATACCGACGCGCCCAACTGGTTGTAGAGCGTCAGGAAGGGCACCTTGACGGGGATGTTGTTGATGAGAATCTCCGCCGCCGGCCTGACCTCGACCTGGAGCTCCAAGGGACGGCTACCTCGCGCCGAGAACCAGGTCACTCCCTCCTCGACCAGGTCCCACTGGAGCACATAGCTTCCCGGCGTATCGGGCGCCACTGTCTTGGCCGTGAGGGTAACCTCCTGGCGCGAGGCTACATTCTGGGGCAAGGAGGCCCGATAGTCCTCCCGTACCAGCACGTTCTCGCCATTGAGATACCAGTGGAAACCCACGCGCACCGGGTTGTTGCCCCCGGCCGCCCAGGTCTTGCTACCCTCATTGCGCAGGCGGAAGGTTACACTCACCACCTCACCGGCCTTTACCTCGGCGGGCATGGTGTGGCTGAGGAAGCTGACTCCGTACTCGGGGATGGCGCGCTCGTACCACACATAGTCGTGATCCATCGCCTGCTTGAAATCCTCAATCACCCCCCGCTTACCGTCAATGGCCCACTTATCGTACTTGGGCCAACGATAGAGGAGCAGACAGCGGATCTGCTGGTGACCGGGCACCAGGTTCCAATCGTGTATTTCTTTGTAGGCATTGCGTACCCAGCCACTATTCACATCGGCCCAGGGGTCATCCTGATCGGTCTCGGTGATGTACACGGGCAGATCACGCATGTCGGCGGGGATGGCGTGCATGAAATCGCGATAGGCGCGAAAATGGTAATACCGGTTCTGAAAAGGCGGCCCCATCTTCTCGTCGCTGAACACCAGTTCGGGCTTGGTGCCGTGGGTGTAGGTATGAATGCTGATGCCATCGCATTGACCGCGCAGCAGGCGTAAGAGGTCAACGAAGTAGCGAATCCAATCCCCGGAGTCATTGCCGGGATAAGGGGTCTGAATGTTCCACGGAGCCACCGGCCCCACCACCACCCTGTCTTGCTCGTGACCGGGCCGACGGCGAATCTCCGCCCGACATTTCTTGAAGCATTCAGCGTACATTTGCGGAGTTATGGGCTGACCGTTGGGACGCTCTTGAGCGTGGTTCATCTCGTTGCCGATGATCCAGATGTGCGCGCCTTTGGAACGTTCGACGAAGTTGCCACAGCGACGGGCGAAGTTATCGTACTCATGGGGCATGGGGATGGTGCCGGCAGAGCCGTATCCATGGTTCACACGAACAATGATACCGAAACCCTGGTTGGCCCAGGCCGTGTAATCGGCCCCGCTTTGATCATTAGGATTGTGACCAATGGCCTCGGTGAAGAGCAGCCAGCCGATTTTGCCTTTCTCGACCATGACCTTCTCGCCACCGGGCTCGTGAAACCCAAACAGATACTTTGGTTCATTCCATGCCATGGGGTTCTATCCTCCTTTCACAAGAGGCTCAGATGAGCTGGCCGCTGTAGATGCAACGCGGTTGCTCTGGCCGCAATCGGACGACTCTCGTAGGCAATGTACTCTCATGAGACGGCTTTGAGATTCTTTGCTAAAGGCTGCCCAATCCAAGTATCACCTTATCAGCCAATCGTAGAGCGTGACTACTCAGCCTATGCTCCAAGTCCCCATCCCGGGGACGTTCCATGCGGCAAGACGCTGTCTTTTGCGCGGTTTTCTCAGCCGAGACGCCCCCGG
>JACIWR010000485.1 GCA_014360845.1 Anaerolineae bacterium | reverse complement strand
CGTCTCGGCTGAGAAAACCGCGCAAAAGACAGCATCTTGCCGCATGGAACGTCCCCGGGACGGGGACTTGGAGCATAGGCTGAGTAGTCACTACTGAACTTATTTTGTCTCAAGGAGGAGTTTTGGTGGATATTGTTTCTTTGTTGAAAACCCTGTCTGAGACCCCGGGCATCTCGGGGTACGAGGATCAGGTGCGCGAGACCGTGGCCCAGGTCTTTGGGCACTATGCTGACCAGGTGCGCACCGATGCTCTGGGCAACGTCATCGCTCTCAAACGGGGCATAGGTGAGATGGAGCCACGGCGTTCCATCATGCTGGCCGGGCACACCGATGAGATTGGACTGATCGTCACCCAGATAGAGAAGGGCTTCTTGCGCTTCGTTGGCGTGGGCGGTTTCGACGCGCGTGTGTTGCTGGGGCAAGAGGTGGTGGTGCACGGTCGGCGGGACCTGCCGGGCATCATTGGCAGCCGCCCGCCCCACGTCCTGCCACCGGAGGAGAGGAACAAGGTCATCCCCATGGATAAGTTGTTCATTGATGTGGGGCTACCGCCAGATGAGGTGGAGGATTTAGTGCGGGTCGGCGATCTGGTCACCGTGCGGCGCGAGCTCGTCCAGCTCAAAGGCGATTTCGTCGCCGGCAAGGCCTTCGACGACCGTACGGCGGTGGCAGCTATAGCCGTCTGCCTGGAACATCTGGCCTCGATGCAGCACACCTGGGATGTGTTCGCGGTGGGCACTTCGCAAGAGGAAGTGGGACTGCGCGGGGCCACCACCAGTGCCTATGGCCTAGCTCCAGACCTGGCCATCGCTATTGATGTGACCTTCGGAAACCAGCCCGGCCTTTCGGCAGCGGAGACGGTGGAGATGAACAAAGGGCCGGCTATCGTCTACGGACCGAACATCCATCCTGTGCTGTACGAGGCTCTGGTGGAGACGGCGAAATCCCTGGAGCTGCCGTATCAGGTGGAGCCCGCGCCGGGGCGCACCGGTACCGATGCCTGGGCTATTCAAGTGACCCGCAGCGGCATCCCGACGGCGCTGATCGGCATTCCTCTGCGCAACATGCACACCTCGGTGGAGATGGTCTCGGTGAAGGATGTGGAGCGCGCGGGCCGGCTGCTGGCCGCTTTCATCGCCAGGCTCGATGCGGAGTTTATGGACCGGCTGGCATGGAAGCCAGGTAAGGTCTCTGGGGAGAAGTGAGGAGGAAAGGTGATACTGAAGGAATTGTCAGAAGCTTTTGGGGTATCGGGTCACGAAGAGGCGGTACGCCAGATCATCTTCGAGGCTATCCGCGACGATGTGGACGAGTATCGGGTGGATAGCATCGGCAACTTAATTACTCTCAAACGCGGTACGGGCGAGACCTCTTTCAAGGTAATGGTCACCGCCCACATGGACGAGATTGGCCTGATGATCACCCACATCGAGGACAATGGCCAGTTGCGTTTCGCCAAAGTGGGAGGCATTGACGACCGCATTCTTCTTTCCAAGGCAGTGTACGTCGGTGACAATAAGGTCCCCGGTATTATCGGTGTCAAACCCATCCACCTTCAGGAGGATAAGGAGCAGGAGCAGGTCATCAAGTACGACAAGTTGACCATTGACATCGGGGCGACGAGCAAGGCCGAGGCCGAGCAATTGGTCAAAATTGGCGATTATGTGGCCTTTGCCACCTCTTTTGCTGACCTGGGGACGGTGGTCAAGGGCAAAGCTTTTGACGACCGGGCCGGATGCGCAGTGCTGATAGAGATTATCAAAGGGGGACCGTATCCCTTCGACCTGTACGGGGTGTTCACTGTGCAGGAAGAGGTGGGGCTGCGGGGAGCGCAGGTGGCCGCCTATGCGGTGGAGCCCGATGCGGCTTTCTGCCTGGAGGGCACCATTTGCGACGATATGCCCAAAAAGAAGGATGTGAGCCCCACCACCGAGTTGGGCAAGGGACCGGCCATCACGGTCATGGATCGCTCCTTTATCGCCGACCGCCGCCTGGTGCAGCATCTGGTGGATACGGCCACGGAACTGGGCATTCCCTACCAGTTCAAGCAGCCGTTGAAGGGCGGCACGGACGCGGGAGCTATCCACAAGACCAAGACGGGCGTGCCCTCTGTAGTTGTGGCCGTGCCCTCGCGCTACATTCACTCACCCGTGTGTCTGCTCAGCAAGTCGGATTTCGAGAACGCTGTGCGTTTGATGCAGGAAGCACTACGGCGCTTGACCCCGGCTACTATTGGGAAATAAGAGCGACGCATACGTCGCTCCTACGCGGTGGTAAGAATATTGAGGAGGTATCTTTCGTGAAAGAGCTTATCAAGAAACTGGTGGAGACTTATGGCCCTTCTGGCAGTGAGGATCAAATACGAGAGGTCATCCGCGAGGAGATAGCGGGTCTGGCCGACGAGGTGCGCACCGACGCCTTGGGCAACCTCATCGCCCGGAAGCGGGGCGGTGAC
>JACIWR010000484.1 GCA_014360845.1 Anaerolineae bacterium | reverse complement strand
GGCTCTTCCAGGCCGGTGCTGGCGCGAAAAACTCGGCGCGAATTTGCGGCAGTCTGTACTTAGTCTGATAGAGCAGAATCGTTACAGGAGAGAATCCCTGTAGCTCACTGATTGCCCGGCTTAGCCGAGCCCAACCTGCCCTACGGTGAGGCTGTCCGGGCGGGTTGGGAAAGGCGATCACCTCCCCGCCGCCGTGAACCGGCGGCGCTGGGAAGGCCCTGGCGGGATCGGCGACTACGGAGCAGCATCCCAATTGGTGCAGCCGAAGTACTCAAACACGCCGGCATCCGCATCCGTCAGCGCCTCCACGTCCCAGGATGACCCCTGCCTGGTGACCAGAAAATGGGAGACCGGGCGCCCCTCACTGTCAGGTATGCTGCGGTCAATCACCACGCACCAGGTCTCTTCCCCACCCCAGTTGGGAGGGCATCGGCCCGCTTCATGGGACCTAGACGTATCAATGCTGATTTCCTCTTGCGCTCCCGGCGCTGGTTGGGCTGATACGATTTTGTAATCCGGTACCGAGCCAGCTAATTTGGCGATGCTTTCGTCTAGGGCGGTTCTGGCGGGCTGAGGTAACCCGCCGGAGCGGCAACCGGGAAGAGAGCAGAGGCTCAGTGCCGCCAACAGCAGCCCCAGAAGCGCGAACCTTTTTACCTCGCGCCACATGCTTTTTTAATCTTCTCAAAGGTAGGGGCGAACCCTTGCGGTCGCCCCGGCGGAACCCCTCTTTATTCGCGCCGTTTGTACACCGAGAGGAAAGCTTTCGCCTGCGGGTCGTCCGTCCACGGCAGGTCTACGCGCTCGTATTCGGGCACGCCATCGAACATCGTCCCATAGATGATGATGTAGTCGGGTCGGCGCTCGATGATGTAACGCATGTCCAGCTTCTCGTGACCGGGAGTGCCCTCGCCCATACGCTTGCCCAGGGAGGCCAGCTCCTCGCGACTCAGGTGAGCGGTGTGCAGGTCGTTGATGCCGAAGATGTCAATGGTGCGCAGTTCGGAGTAGAAGGGCATCTGTCCTGCCGCATCCACGGCGATTACCGTCTCCGGCGGAACGTTGGCGCGCAACCATTTGCCCATCTGTGTGCGAGCCTGCCCGGCCAACTTGGCGTCGAAGCGGTTGAGGAACAGGGCCTGCTCGCCCCCCACGGACGAGGTGAAGAAGAAGCCCACCAGCAGGCTGACCAGTAACACACTGGCAGCCGCGTAGGTCAGGCGCAAGGGAGCACTCTGTTCCGCCAGGGATGTCCGCCCCCAAACCAACTTCTTCACCCAATGATAAATCTCCACCAGGCCGCCCGCCAACAAAAGATAGTAGAGAGGCATCAACGGAGCGAAGAAACGCCCCACCGACCAATCGCCGCCCACGTAAGCGATGTAGAAGCTGTAGACGATGACGACCAGGGCCATGTAGCTGGCCCAAACGGTGGAGCGGGGCCGAAACAGGGGGATCAAAGCGACCAGCAGCGGGAGGTAACCCCCGTGGATGCTGATGAACGTCTGCACGTAGGCCAGTCCCCGCTGCCACTGGGCTGAGGTGTCCTCCAGCGTGACCTTGGCGTAGAAGGTGTTGGGGAAGAACCAGCCGTAGTACCGCCAGCGGAACAGGTAATAGGGCACAAAGATGAGCACGAACAGGCCCACCCGTCCCAGGTCTGCGCGGGTGACCAATCGTTTGCGGGCGCTGAGGCGATAGGCCAGTTGATGAGCCAGGGTGAGGGCGAACACCAACACGCCCTCGGGACGGGTCATCGCCGCCAAAGCAAACCACGCCCCAGAAATCGGTATCCGGGCCTTGTCCTGCAGCTCACGGATGTAGGCCACTCCGCCCGCTAACACGAGAAACGCGAACAGCGAGGTCTCCAGTCCTCCTACCGACCAGAGCGCGAAAGAGCCATCCACTGCCAGGAACAATGCCGCCACCAGTCCGACCAGGGACAACAGCCCGTCAATCTGTCTGGTGGCCCTGTAGACGAAGTAGAGACATCCCAGGGCGAAGAGAACGCCCAGCACAATGGAGGCCACGGTAACGTTCACCCCCACCAGGAAAGTGGGTACCAGCATCACCGTCCACAGGAAGTTGGTATAGCCCTCCACCCGCCTCTCGCCAGCGTTGAAGGTCAAACCGTGCCCCCGGGCGGCGTTCTGCGCGTAACGGTAAGAGATATAAGCGTCGTCTACGGTGTCGTAGCCCAGAGCGCGGCTGTAGAAAAGGCCATGTCCTATCAGGATAAGCGCTGCTAACAGCAGATATGTCTCAGGTCGCCGCATCCACCGGCGCAATGTACTTCTCAACTGCTCCCTCCATTAATCGTGATCTTTGTGTCATGGTTCAAAGGTGACTACTCAGCCTATGCTCCAAGTCCCCGTCCCGGGGACGTTCCATGCGGCAAGATGCTGTCTTTTGCGCGGTTTTCTCAGCCGAGACGCCCCCGGGACGGGGGCTACGAGCCTGGGGA
>JACIWR010000483.1 GCA_014360845.1 Anaerolineae bacterium | reverse complement strand
TCATTTTCCAGAACGCGCAGTAACTTATCGTCCAAGCTGGTACCTGCTTCCAGGCGGTCAATGATACGTGCGATGTTTTCGGAAACTGCTACTGAGTCCATGCCAGTTTCTCCTTGCTCTTCGCCAATTGCATCTCTTTTACCGGTGTGAAGTCAACAATAATATAGCGTACAAACAGGCTTTTGTCAATTCTCTGGAGGCGCACATGTTTGACCGAAACAAGCTTGAGGACCTGAGAGATCGAAAGGATAAGTGGACCAAAACCACGCTGCAGAAAACGCTAGACGCTCACCCCGAACGGCGGGAGACCTTCGTCACCACATCCAGCGTGCCCGTCGAGCGGCTGTACACTCCCCTCGACATCGAGGACATGGACTACGAACGGGACCTGGGCTTCCCCGGCGAATATCCCTTCACGCGGGGAGTGCATCCCACCATGTACCGCGGGCGCTTGTGGACAATGCGCATGTTCGCCGGGTTCGGTACCGCCGAGGAGACGAATGCCCGCTACAAGTATTTGCTGGAGCACGGGGAGACCGGCCTCTCCGTCGCCTTCGATATGCCCACACTGATGGGTTATGACACCGATGACCCCATGGCCGCCGGCGAGTTCGGCAAGTGCGGGGTGGCGGTCAGTTCCCTGGCCGACATGGAGATTCTGTTCGACGGCTTGCCGGTGGACAAGATCACAACCTCGATGACTATCAACTCCCCGGCTGCGGTCATCTGGGCCATGTACATCGTCGCCGCCGAGAAACGGGGTATCCCCATGGAAGTGCTGGGCGGCACTATCCAGAACGACATCCTCAAAGAATACATCGCCCAGAAAGAGTACATCTTCCCGCCGGAACCGTCCATGCGCCTGGTGGTGGATACTTTCGAGTTCGGGGCCAAGCATTTGCCCAAATGGAACACCATCAGCATCTCCGGCTACCACATCCGCGAGGCGGGGGCCACGGCAGTGCAGGAGCTGGCCTTTACCCTGGCCGACGGGATGGAATATGTGCGCTGGGGCATTGCGCGCGGATTGGATGTGGATACCTTTGCGCCTCGACTGTCCTTCTTCTTCAACTCTCACAACGACTTCTTCGAGGAAATCGCCAAATTCCGCGCCGCGCGACGCATCTGGGCCCGCGAGATGCGCGAGACCTTTGGAGCCAAGAATCCGCGCTCGTGGTGGATGCGTTTCCACACCCAGACGGCCGGCTGTTCTCTGACCGCGCAGCAACCGGAGAACAACATCGTGCGCACGGCGATTCAGGCCCTGGCGGCGGTGTTGGGCGGCACACAATCCCTGCACACCAATTCCATGGACGAAGCTCTGGCCCTGCCCAGCGAGAAAGCGGTGACCATCGCCCTGCGTACCCAGCAGATCATCGCTCACGAGAGCGGGGTGACCAACACCGTGGACCCCCTGGCCGGGAGCTATTTCGTCGAGGCGCTGACCAATCGCACGGAAGCCGCAGTGTACGAATACTTCCGGCGCATTGAGGCTTTGGGCGGGGTGATACCGGCTATCGAGAAGGGATTCTTCCAGCGGGAGCTGGCCGAAAGCGCCTATCGCTATCAGCGGGAGATTGATCGCCACGAACGGGTCATCGTCGGGGTCAATGACTACGTGATGGATGAGCCGCTGACCATCCCCCTGCTGCAGATGGACCCCGAGGGCGAGCGGCGACAGATCGCCCGCCTGCAGCGAGTGCGAGCCGAACGCGACAACCAGGCCGTCACTGAACGGCTGGCTGCTTTGGAAGAAGCGGCCAAGGGCACAGAGAATCTGATGCCTTTCATCCTGGAGGCTGTTCGCGCCTATGCCACCCTGGGGGAGATCATGGGCGTCTTCCGCAAGGTCTTCGGCGAATACCGCGAGCCGGTGATCGTGTAGGATTCACCGACAAGAATGACGATTTAGGAGGATAACTCACCGATGACGGAACAGAAAATCCGTGTGTTGGTTGCCAAGCCCGGTCTGGACGGCCATGACCGGGGAGCTAAAGTCGTAGCCCGTGCTCTGCGCGATGCGGGCATGGAAGTGATTTACACCGGGCTGCGCCAGACGCCGGAGATGATTGTCGAGGCGGCCATCCAGGAGGACGTGGACGTGGTGGGCCTCAGCATCCTCTCCGGGGCGCACATGACCCTCGTCCCGCGCGTGGTCAATCTCTTGCGCGACAACGGCATGGATGACGTGCTGGTCGTGGTCGGCGGCATCATCCCCGACGAGGACGTGCCCAAGCTGCAAGAGCTGGGGGTGCGCGGCATCTTCGGCCCGGGAACGTCCACTCAAGACATCGTAGAATTCATTCGAAAGGAGATGGGGGCCAGGTAGGGTTGCCAACCTTCCAACTTCCAACTTCCAACTTCCAACTTCCAACCTTCCAGTCTTCCAATTGTCCAACCCTACCAGCCTTCCAGTTTTGACTCATTATGAACCTGATCCAAGACACCCTCAAGGGCAACCGCCGGGCCATTGCACGCTTGATCTCGC
>JACIWR010000482.1 GCA_014360845.1 Anaerolineae bacterium | reverse complement strand
CGTGCTGGCAATAGCCCTGCTCATCTTCCTGATGATATGGTTCAGAACCATACTGCGCAAGGCGCTAGAAGCTCTCAGCCGCTATGGAAAGCTCGTCCGGGGCGCCCTGGTTCTGGGTCTGGCCCTCTGCGCCCTGTACGCCTATTTCGTGCAACCCCACTGGCAGGCTTCAGGCTCCAGCCCGCTGGTGATGCTAGGCTGGTACGTTGCTCCTCTGGGCATTCTGCTGGGCACCGCTGGCCTCCTGCAAGTAGTGGGAGAAAGCTCAGGAGAAGAGAAAGGCTTTGCCTGGCTGATGATATTGGGCAATGTCGTGCCCTTGCTCATCATGGGCAGCAGGACAGCCCCCGATCACTTTTGGGCTATACGTCGCTTCGTACCCGTGGTCATTCCCGCTTTCTTCCTATTTGCCGCTTATCTGGTGTGGCGATGGATGCCCAAAGACCTGAGCCAATGGTCCACAAGCATCCTGCCCCTCGGTTTGGCCGCAGTGCTGACCATAAATTGCTGGCAGGCTTCACGGCCTCTGGTCCGCGTCGTCGAATACAAAGGGATGATAAGGCAGGTATCGCAGTTCGCCGAGAGTTTCCCACCCCAGGCCGTGCTGCTTTTCGAACAATCGGACGCCGGCAACCGGATGACTGCTCCCTTGTGGTTCATCTTCAACCGCACGGTTTTCATGATCACCGAGGAGGCGATGAGCGATCCCGCGCTGGCCACGGCAATCCAGACCTGGCAGGCTGAGGGACGGGACGTTTACTGGGTCTCAACTGAAGGGAAGAGCCCGGATACGCTGGCGGGCTTGGTCCCCGATTATCTTTTGACCCAGGTGCTGGCCGCTCCCCTGGTCGAAACTCCGGTAGGCTATCTCCCGTCCAGGGTGGGCGAATATGCCGCCACATTGGACGTGCACCGCGTCGTTGCTGTCCAGGACGCGCCAGAGTGGAGGGAAGTGCTGACCCTGCACATCGGCCAGGGCACGGACGATCAGCACGTAAGCGAGGGCCTTTACAACGCCGAGCGGATTCCCGGACTGACGCCGAACCGTTGGACCGGTGGTCGGGTGATAATGCATGTACCGATTACGAGCCGACCCGCCGAGGTTATACTCAGGGTGGGCAACGGTCGGCCAGCGGGCGCACCGGTGCCGGAGGTCTCAGTCTACCTGGATGACCATTTTCTGGGAACTGTCCGGGTTGAGGGATCCTTCGGGATGTATGCCCTCCCGGTGCCAGAGGAAGCCTGGTCAGGCGACAATCCCACGGAATTACGCCTGGAGATGAAGACCTGGAATCCGTTGCAGGCCGGATATAATCAGGACCCACGGGACCTGGGAGTATTGTTGGATTGGGTGAAACTGGTCATTGTATCGTAGGACGGGATGCCCAGACCAATGTAGACGCGGTTTCCATACCACGCATAGCCGTATGAAGGGCTGATCATTGTATCGTGGGGCAGGATGGCATCCCGTCCTACCAAAAAATAAGCGACTAGAAAGGAAAGGCCGCTTGAACGTCTTCAGTGTGTACAGCGAACAATCTGATGTCGAACTCCTGATGCAAAGCGTAGCGGAGCGATTAAAGCGTTTTGAGGCTGGCGAGGGCGGGAGCCATGAAATTGCAGCCTTCAGCCTGTACCCGGTGGGATGGGAGGATGAAGACACCGAGCGCAACGTTGAACTTTTGATCGCGCAATGGGATATAGACAGCAGTGAAATCATTCACTCCACCCGACCGGTACTAGGCCCGGCGATTATCACCTTCCAGCACATCGTCCGCCGCTTGACCTGGTGGTTTCTGAACCCGATTGTTCATCAAATATCGCGGTTCAACCACAGCGCCGTGCGGGTCATCCACAGCTTATACAGGCAACAGTGTGCCAGCAACCAACAACTCAACGAAATGGCAACTCGCCTGGCAGCGGCAGAACGCACCATCGCAGAGCTAACCCAACGTATTGAGGAGCTGGAAAAAGACCGATGAGTCGCCAAGAACACCTTATTAAGCCCGTCACCATTATCATGCTGACCTGGAACGGAATCGAATACACCAGGGAATGCCTGCGCACTCTAAAGGCGCACACTCCTATCGGCGAGAATTGCCAGGTGTTCGTGGTGGACAACGGCAGCAGCGATGGTACCATCGAGTTCCTGGAAAGTCTAGATTGGATCACGCTGTTCAAGAACGGGCGTAACCTGGGTTACGCGGGCGGAAATAACGTGGGCATCCGTGCCGCCCCGCCAGAAAGTGACCTGGTGCTGATCAACAACGATCTGGTCTTTATCCAGGATGACTGGTTGCAGAACATGCAAGCTGTAGCTTATTCCGCGCCAGATGTGGGAATTGTCGGTTGCCGGCTACTGATGCCCAATGGCTTATTGCTCCACGCCGGGACGTACATGCCGACGGATTCTTTCATCGGCCAGCAGATAGGGAGCAACGAGAAAGAGATCAACCAGTACAACGCCGATCGGGAGGTAGAGGGAGTCGTCTTCGCTTGTGTGTACATCC
>JACIWR010000481.1 GCA_014360845.1 Anaerolineae bacterium | reverse complement strand
CCTGGCGATGGTGTTGCCCTGGTTGCTGGATTTTTGCGCTCGGGGTGGTGGGGTGCACGCTGCTCCACCCCCCCACGGAACCGGGCATGTATCTTCATTCGAAGGGCTTTGTCTGCTGCCTGGGCGGGCGATTGAGCGCCTGACCATACTCATCCGTCCATGACTTTGGATTTAGACCTGTGCAGTTAAGTATGGGTTTCATCAGCTACAAGCTGCCCCAAGGTCGGGCCCGTGGCCCTACGCGGACGCGGCGGGGCATGGCCCTGCCCTACTAAGTCCAGCCCTGAAAGGGCTTCGCCCTCCCAGCGCGGGGACTTCAGTCCCGCGCGGCTTGTTGGATTTTGCTGACAGTGGAGTACAAAATATGCCATCGGACATGATTGAGAAGTTCAAAGAAGAAAGGGAAAGACTAAATCGCATCGTTATGCAATATGGTGACCTGGAGATCAAGCGGTTCTACAGCCTGGATTCGCAGGTCTATCGAGAGGGGGCTCTTCCTCGCAAAACGAAGGAGTTGCTGGGCCTGGTGGCTTCCCTGGTATTGCGCTGCGACGATTGCATCAAGTATCACATCATCCGTTGCCATGAAGAGGGTGTGACCAGCGCCGAGTTAGAAGAGGCTTTGGCCATAGGGCTGGTGGTAGGAGGCTCTATCACGATACCCCATCTCCGCCGCGCCTTTGAGGCGTGGGATGAATTGCAAAAAGAGTAGGTCAGAGGGTGAAAAGTTATTGAAGGAGGAGAACAATGCCACCCCAAAACGTATTGGCCGTTGTGCTTGGGGGCGGACGGGGTACTCGCCTCTACCCCTTGACCAAGTTACGGGCTAAACCGGCTGTGCCTCTGGCCGGGAAATATCGCCTCATTGACATCCCCATCAGCAATTGCATTAATTCGGGTTTTGCTCGCATCTTTGTGCTCACCCAGTTCCTGTCGGCTTCCCTCCATCGTCACGTTTATCAGACCTACAAGTTCGATATTTTCTCCGGCGGATTTGTCGAGATTTTGCCCGCCGAGCAGACGCTGACCAGTATGGATTGGTACCAGGGCACGGCGGACGCGGTCCGCCGTCAAGTGCACCGCTTCCTCAGTCGGGGGGCGGAGGATGTGTTGATCCTGGCCGGTGACCATCTCTATCGCATGGATTACGGTGAGTTTGTCCATTTTCACCGCGAGAGCCGGGCCGATGTCACCATTTCCGTCTTCCCTGTGTCGGCGGCGGACGCGCCCCGCTATGGCATCTTGCAGACCAATGAAGAGGGGCGCATTGTCGCCTTTCGCGAAAAACCCCAGACCCCGGAGGAGCTAGAGGGCCTGGAAAGCCGCTACAAGGATGACCGGCCCTACCTGGCTTCGATGGGCATTTATGTCTTCAGAATGGATGTGTTGACCCGTCTGCTGGAAGAGTGCAGCGGTGATGATTTCGGCAAGCACGTCATCCCCGCGGCCATTGAATCTACGCGGGTGTACGCTTTTCCCTTCGAGGGCTACTGGGAAGACATCGGCACCATCGCCTCGTTTTATGAAGCTAATCTGTCGTTGACGCGACCTCATCCGCCTTTTGATTTCTACGATCCCCATCGCCCCATCTACACCCGCTCTCGCTTTTTACCGCCCTCGCGGATAGATGAGTGTCAACTGAAGCAGGCAGTGGTGGCCGAGGGCTGCCGGCTGTACGAGGCCAGTTTAGAGGAGTGTATCATTGGGTTGCGTAGCGTGGTGCGACCCGGCGCACGGCTGCGGCAGGTGGTGATGATGGGCGCCGACTTCTACGAGGACGAGGATGAGAGGGCGGAGAACCGTCGCCTGGGGCGGCCCCATGTGGGGATTGGCAAAGATGCGCTCATAGAGCGAGCCATCATTGACAAGAATGCCCGTATTGGGCAGGGGGTGATCATTCGCTCTCACGAAGGGGAACCGGATTCGGAAGGGGAAAACTATGTGATCCGCGATGGCATTGTCGTTATCCCCAAAAACGCCATCATCCCTGATGGTGCTACCATCTGACCTCGTCCTTTGTCACGTGAGGAAAGCTATAGCTGGAGGAGCAAATGCCAGAAGATCCGACGCCCAGAGTGATTGCGGAGCGCTGTCCCCAGTGTGGAGGCGATTTGCCGCCGGGGGATGGTGAGGAAGTGGAGTGCCGCTATTGCGGCTCACGTTTGATCCGCCAGCGTCCTCTACCTCGAGGGGACGAGAGGGCGGAGGGCGGTCCCGGAGCTGGGTCCATGCGGTTGAAAATGTTCTCCTGCGTGGACTCTCAGGGCATTGGCTGTGAGGCCTTTCGTTTGTTGATCCCTCGCGACTGGGAGTTTAGCGGCGGGGTGCACTGGCGCTTGGACAACCCGGCGATGCCGGCGGTTATCGCTTTCCAGGTGCGCAATCCTCAGGGGGCAGAGGCCTTTGAGGTGTTCCCCACCCTCTCTTTCTATTGGACCAACAACCCCATGGTTCTCATGAATTTTCCGCTGGGCAGTATGTATCTGGGGAACGAGGTGCGTCCTCCTGCTGCA